>JARIHA010000141.1 GCA_029288475.1 Candidatus Tayloriibacteriota bacterium
CAGGAATACTGCCAGGATTCTATGTTTTGTCATAAAGCGAATTATAGCGGTTTTTCGGAAAATGGCAATTGACGACTACCCTATACGCATCATCTTCTTTAGCTCGGCAATGCCATCCTCAATGGTCATTTCCGGCTTCCAGCTAAGAAGCTTAAAAGCCTTACTATTGTCGGCGAGAGTATTCTTCGGTTCAAAGCGCGCAGGAACATAATCCACTTCCCCTCCAATAAGCTCCGCGATGCGATTGATCGTATGATTATCACCAGTACCTATGTTTATCACTTCACCATGTCCCACTTTTTCACTTTCCATTGCAAGAAGGTTTGCTCTTACCACATCTCTCACGTGAGTAAAGTCGCGCGTCTGCATGCCATCTCCAGTAATGGTCATTGGCTGGTTTTTCTTTACCTGATCTAGAAACTTAGCGATCACCAGTGGATAAGACCCTTCTGCACTTTGCCTTGGTCCGTATACATTAAAATAACGGAGGGAAACAGTTTCGAGCTCATAGACATCGCTCCAGAGTCTGCACTGAAGCTCACCCTCATATTTCTGAAGACCATAAGGACTTTTTGGATGTGCTTCCATGGTTTCTACTAAAGGCATTTTCGTCTGATCACCATAAGCGGAACTTGAAGCAGAATATACCACACGTTTCACTCCGGCGTTTTTAGCGGCGAGAAGCACATTGAGTGTGCCGGTAGCATTTACTGCATGAGTTTCATCCGGGTGTTCAATCGAATATTGCACTCGAGGCAATGCTGCCAAATGAAAAACGTAACGAGCTCCATCCATGACTGGCTGAATTTGTTTTAAATGACGAATATCCACTTGATGCAAAGTCGCTTTAGAATTGACCTGCTCCTTCCTTCCATTGCTCAAATCATCAATCACATGAACATCAAAACCTGCTTCAACCAAAGCATCGGTAACATTTGAGCCAATAAATCCCGCTCCCCCGGTTACCACTACCTTTATTACGTCATCTGTATTGGTTTTTTTATTCATTTGGATTTTATTTTATATCGTTATTATACCGTCTATACACCACTTCGAGAAAAGAAGACTCCAATGGTTTTGAGAGTAATAATGAAATCCAATAAAAGAGAGCGATTCTTTATGTAATAAAGATCGTAGGAAAGTTTGTTGCGTGTTTCGCTATTGTTTGCAGTCACTTTAGGCGGATTCTTATGATACAACTGAGCCCAGCCAGAAAGGCCTGGTTTTATAAGATGCCTTGTTTTGTAATGCATGATTTCTTTCTCATATCCAGCAACTAAGGCCGGCAATTCTGGCCGTGGACCAATAAATGAAATGTCTCCCTTGAGGATGTTCCAGAACTGAGGCAATTCATCAATGCGAGTTTTTCGAATGAATTTTCCTACTTTGGTAACCTTATTTTGCCCTATCTGCTGTTGATTTCCTTCATCATTGAAAGACATGCTTCTGAATTTATATAGATTGATCGTCTTATCGCGCTTACCTACTCTCTTCTGAGTTACAAACATTGGTCCACCATCTTCGACCTTGATTGCAAGATATACAAATGGATAAAAAACCAGAGAAACAATTCCAGCAAAAAGTGAAATAACAATGTCCATCAACCTCTTGAAAAAATCATAGCCAATCTTTGGAGCCACGGAGATATTTTCCAAAAACCAGCTGTGCTTTATAAGCGAAAGAGGAATGCGGTCAAAAATATCTTCGTATACCTTATGAATATCGACAAAACGCACGCCTGAAAAGATAAGATCATAAAGCTGGGGCAAAACGGTCCCGATCTTCTCGTCTTTTAGATCAATAACTAAAATTCCCGCTCCCTGCTCATTCAAATGCTTTAGAATATGAGCTTTTAGATCGATTTTTGGATTCTTATCCAGATCAACCATTGATACGAAGTTGAGATAGTAGCGATTTGTATTTACCTCATCGTACAGCTCGATCATTTCTTTCCCGCTTCCAATCAATACAGCAGGCTGTCTCTTTCTAAACCCAAAAAGAGCGAGCCCGTACATTCGCCAGATCAAAAGTAATATAGATGAAATTACAAGATAGAGAAAAAGATTGGTCTTAGGTGTAATACCGAAATAAGGAATGAAATAAAAGAACAAGACCGTAATGATGACATTGATAGTCTGAACATTGAGGAGAGTTGCCTGCAGTTTATTCTTGAAAAAGAGCGCCTGCTTTTCGTAAAGGCCTGAGATAAAAAAGACCACCACCCAGACGAAGAAGAGTATGGAGAACGGATGAAGATAATCAAAGAATACGCCAGTTACAGGAACTTGATGGTAACGTATCACCAGCATTAACCAAAGAGAAAGCAAAAAGACGATAATATCGCCTAGAAATACCAAAAAATACTGTATTTTTGAAGTGACCCGCATACCGAAAATACTACAGCAAAACCCCTAAAATAGGAAGCTGATATGTGGTACTATAGTGAAATGATTTCTGAAGCGAAAAAGCCTAAGATACTCTATATAATCACCAAATCTAATTGGGGTGGAGCTCAACAGTACGTATATGATTTTGCGACCAATCTCGACAAAAACCGTTACGACATAGCCGTAGCATTTGGAGAAGGAGGCACGCTAAAAACCAAACTGAATGAAAGCGGAATCCGCACCATTCAAATCCCCTTTCTTGAGAGAGATATCAATATTATCAAGGAAATACGGAGTTTCTTTTTCCTCGTATCACTCTTTGTTAAGGAAAAACCAGATATCATCCATCTCAACAGCTCAAAAATAGGAGCCTTGGGAGCATTCGCGGGAAGACTGACAGGAGTAAAAAGAATCATCTTCACTGCACATGCATGGGCTTTTACCGAGGATCGAGCTATTGCATCGCGAGGGGCAATTCTCTTTTTACATTGGCTTACCGTACTTTTTACCCACAAGACCATCGCTGTTTCAGAAAAAACAAAAAAAGAACTCGTATGGATGCCATTCGTTGCACATAAAATAGAAGTAATCCATAACGGCATTGCCCCGATTCATTTTCTTGACAGAGGGTCTGCAAAAAAGATTTTAGGTATAGACGAAGAGCCTTTATGGATAGGCACTATATCCGAACTCCATCAGAACAAGGGACTTGATTTCCTCATTGCGGCAATCGTGGAACTAAAAAAGGACCCGCAACCACTTCCCCCATTTAAAGTCATGATCATCAGTGATGGCGAAGAAAAGAAAAACCTCGAAGAACTGATCGCCAAAAACTCACTGACAGAAAGTGTCTTTCTCAAGGGATACGTTGCTGATGCAAAGATATATTTAAAAGCTTTCGATATTTGTACTCTTACTTCTCGCAAAGAAGGATTTCCATACTTCGTACTTGAAGCAGGTCAGGCTGAAGTACCGCTTTTGGCTAGTGCCGTGGGCGGAATACCTGAAGCAGTACATCAGCTGGAATCCGGCATCCTAGTAAAGACAGGAAATATAAAGGAGATCCGCGATGGACTAAAAATTCTTATTCTTGAAAAAGACCGAAGAACTAGTCTTGCTAGTGCCTTAAAAAAAGAAGTAGAAAAATCTTTTACCTTGGATAAAATGATTTCTGAAACTGAAAAGCTCTATAAATAACTACATACCCAAAAACTCATTTTTTATCACATCTTTATGTGTAGCTCGGCGATAACGTCGCATTCCCATAAGAATACCTAGGCCAGCAAATTCAGTAATAAGATGCGATCCCCCATAACTCATGAACGGTACAGCAAGACCGGTAACAGGCAAAACGCCGATATTCATCCCCACATTGATCGCAAAATGTGCGACAAAATAAATAGCAAGACCTGCGCCGTACAGAATCTCGAAGTTGGACATTCCATACATGGCATTCTTGAGAATTCGCCAGATAACAATGCCAAAAAGAAGGAAGAATAGGATTACTCCGATAAAGCCCCATTCCTCCGCAAAGGCAGCAAAGACGAAGTCGGTCTGAAATTCAGGAAGGAACTTTAGACGCGATTGCGTACCATATCCCACTCCTTTTCCAATAATCTGCCCTGAACCGACTGCGATGGTAGATTGGTAAGCGTTATAGCCGCTTCCAGAGATATGAGTGAGCGGATGAATAAAGTTCATGATACGGTCTTTTTGGTACTGTTTGAAGCCATAAAACCAAAGACCCCCAAAAGCAGTCAGGCCGATCAAAAATACTACTATCAAATGCTTCCTGGAAATGCCCGAGACAAGAACCATGCCAAGCCACAAAATAAAAATAATAATGGCAGCTCCGAAGTCAGGTTGAAAAAGAATCAGCAAAAAAACTACGAACGCATAAAAACCAGACACAATGATATGCCTGATATGGGCGATCTCAACATGTCTGCGGGTGAAATACTTCGCCAAAATAAGAATAAGGGCTATCTGGGCAGGGTCAGACGGTTCAATTGCAAAGAAACCCAAATGAAACCAGCTCTGTGCCCCTTTCACAATATGACCAGCAAGAAAAAGCAAAAAAAGCATTCCGCAAGATACTGCATAGATTGCCACCACAACACTAGTGCGCCGTAAGAAGTGAAAATCTACGAAGCTAAAAAGAAAGAAAACGAGCAAAGCAATAGAAATCCATATCAATTGCCTACTAAAAAAATAACTGTCTCCCGTGAATGAGTTCATGGTTATCAAACCAGCCCCCAAAATAGGCAGAATCGCTAAAAAAAGCGTCCAATCGATACTAGAAGAGGCTCCTGAAAACTCCTTATTTCCAGGTAATAATTTTTCAATAAATCTCATCATGCCGACAATGATACCTTAATTACTGGGACGAGCCAATTGGCTTTAGAAGAGGAATAATCTCTTTTTGTGCAACCTGCGTACTAAAAGGAACTGGCCAAATGAAGAAGATGTTTTGTGGCTTATTCTTCTCTAAATAATCTACAACAGTACGAGACGCTCCAATAGCGTTTCCATCCGTATCATACAAAATAGCCACCAAAGGCAAGGACTGTATAGGAGAAAAATCAGTATTTGCATTGGTGAGCGTTGCATTAAGCCTCGGCATTGTATCTTCTTTATTTAAGATAGGATTTGATATGGTGACGAGAGGAAAAGTAAGATTGTTGATAACCCACACCGGCTTATTAGTAAATTGGAAAGTAACCGCCGCCGCTTTTCGTTCTCCCGTAGATATCCCCGCCTCAAAGATGGGAAATTTCTTATTTGCCCAAATATCCACCGTACCTTTGCGTGCGGCTATAAGGACGCTATTTTGATCATAAACATCAAACTCATAAGATACATTACGCGCATACGAACCAAGGTTAGGATTTTCAATATATGCAATTGCGTCATAAAACCCTGCAGATGAAGGAAACACCCTTTGCCAATGGATCACTGGATCAAGAGCTAACGCTGGGCAAAGAATCTTGCACGGACCGCTACAGTCCACACCTTGCTCACCTTGATTTTGCTTGCCATCACTGCAAGTAGGAGGTTTGTACAAAAAATAATATCCGGGCAAAGCTATGACAATCAGCAAAAAAACGATGACTATACTAAAATACGTAAGCTTTCTTTCGGTTGCCCATAAAGACATAGAATTGCCTAGTTTGAAACGTTAAAAAATTTCTTATTATACTCATACTGATAAGTATAATAAGAATTTGGATTGACTCGACGATAAATTCTTTCAGCGACGCTAAAAATGAAAGGTGTAAAAACCACCGCAATCAATAAAATCCACCCAAAGATTTGCTTAGTCCTGTATACCTCGTGATCACTCAAACTCTGTGATTTTAATGAACTGAGAGAAGTATACAACGTCACTATATAAATAAGCACAAAGGGTAACAGTACAAAGAATTGAAAAAGCTGAGTGAGAATATTTGCCAATTCAGGTCCTTGCATTATCACCTGACTCAAAGGGCTTACGATAAGCTGGAAAATGCCACCTACAACTGCCGCAAGAAAAGCAACGAGAAACACTCTGCCGAAAACAGCCCACCAATGACCTCTTACATAATGCCAACTTTGAGCCAGAGCCTGCAATCCTACTTTGTTCTCCGCAAACAAGATAACGATAGAAAACATCAGCATTATCTGAATAAAGATACCTGGGAAGATAAATAATATATACCCTGATAGGGCCATCACCCCCGCGAGAATAGTTATCCAGACAAAAGAACCGAACTTTCCTGCAGTTTCCGCATATCTTTCCTTCATATAGGTATTGTAGGCAAATGAATTGTCATGAGAATGAGCAGGCAATAACAATGCGCTAATCAGTACTCCTGGATAAAAAAGAGTTGCTATAAAAAAAGTAGTGGTAAGAATAATGAGGATAACTTGGAGCACTATATAAGGCGCGAGCGTCAAAGAATCAGAAAGAAGGAGATCAAGCTGAATAACGGCAGAAAGAAGAAGAAAAATCGCAGTTACAGGTAGAGCAAGAGAAACGATCTTCTTACCACTTTTACCAAACAACGAATAACTCTTTCTCCAAAGATCCCCTACACCAATAAGACCAGTCGTCCCTGAATGCATTGTAGTATCATGTTCCATAAAAATGGTTTTAATTTCTTTCTTTTATTTTCTCATGTTTTGCCACTGGCAACAAGCAATAACTTTTTCAGCTTTCTGTGATGCCTATTTCACAGAATCCCTTCTTATGGTTTTGATCGCTTCTTCTACCGTAGTCATGAACTGGGCTGGAAAAATAATCGTTGAGTTCTTCTCTGTAGCAATTTCTGCCATAGTCTGCAGAGTTCTTAACTGTAAAGCTACTGGATGAGCAGAAATGATGTCTGCGGCCTCTCCAAGCTTCGTAGCAGCCTGCATTTCTCCTTCTGCAGCAACGATCTTAGCTCTTCGCTCTCGTTCTGCCTCAGCCTCTTTAGCCATCGCTCTCTGCATATTGTCGGGCAATGTAATGTCCTTGATCTCAACTGCAGTTACCTGTGCTCCCCAATTCTCCGTATGCCCATCAATAACATCCTTTATCTTCACATTGATATCCGCAGTACTTGAAAGGAGCTCGTCGAGCTTAAATTGTCCTACCACGTTTCGCACCGTAGTCTGGCTGATCTGATTGACAGCATCATAGACATTATCAATCGCAATGACCGATTTCTTTGGGTCTACAATATGATAATAGGCAACAGCTGCAATATCTATTGAAACATTGTCTTTCGTGATGATCTTTTGAGAAGGAATATTCATGGTAATCGTTCGGAGAGTAACTCTCATTACTTTCTGAAAAACAGGAATGATGTATACAAGGCCTGGTCCTTTAACCGTGCTGTATTTTCCTAGAAAAAAAACTACTAATCGTTCATATTCTTTAACGGTACGAATTCCTTTGAGTAAAATAAGAACAATGACGACTGCGATGATAATAGCTATAGCCATAATGATTACATTAGAAAATGAGTAATAACAGGTTAATTAAATACTTTATTTTCTTAAAGGTCAAATTAGATGAACCCCAAAATAAAACACTTTCTCCGCCCCAAGCTAAGACTGACTAAAAACAGCCACATAAAGAAAAACAACTTTTGCAACCCTCACTCTTAGCTTGGGGTTAAAAAAGTTGTTTTTCTTTATGCGGCTCTGTATTAAATTCTTTAGCCTGGCGACTAGCTACTTTCCCCTTGCGGGTATCATCGCCTCAACAGGGCTTAACTTCTGAGTGCGGAATGGGATCAGGTGTGACCCCTGCGATAAATCACCAGACTAAAAAATTCAATCTTCAGGAATACGACTACTTTCTTCGCTTGAAAACTAAGAAGTAAATCCGATTTTTTGGATCGGAAAAAGGAGCGGGAAGGAGCGAATGCACACGCTCCTTCCCTATCAACCAGCACCAGAGGAACTGCTCAAATACTGGTTAAAGAACAATTTACTTCTTAGTTTTCAAACTACTATTTCAAACGGTGATGTTTGTATAAAGCAACAAATAATTATTGTGATTTACAAATTTTCCTAATAAGAATGGACGGATTAGTACTTCTTGGCTCAACACATTACTGTGCGTACACCTGAAGCCTATCAACGTAATCATCTCTTACGGGTCTCATAACGATTCCTGATCTTGGAGTAGGTTTCCTTCTTAGATGCTTTCAGAAGTTATCCCTTCCCGACATAGCTACCCTGCGGTGCCGTTGGTACGACAGCAGGTAGACCAGAGGTCGGTTCAACTCGGTCCTCTCGTACTAAAGTCAAATCTCCTCAAGAATCAACGCCTGCAGCAGATAGGAGACCAACCTGTCTCACGCATGTTTCCACTTATTACTAAGTGCATTGGACTATACCTTCATCCTTTTTGTGACTTCACACTTTTGGATGGCTGACATGTAGTCTCTACGGGGGTTTGTAATTTTGTAACTTAAAACAAAACGTACTCACTTCCCTCGGTATTACCCAAAATTATTACAAATTGGGCTTCACCGATACAGTCAACTTGTTCACGAGGCTCTGTAGCCCCGTGACCGCCGTGATGTGATTGGTTTCTATTCTATAATTTCATAAACGAAAATCTCAATGGGATTCAGACTGTTAAAAAGTCGCAACGTATACACGCTCAACTTCTTAACGGTCTGAACCCAGCTCACGTAACATTTTAATTGGCGAACAGCCAAACCCTTGGGACCTTCTCCAGCCCCAGGATATGTTGAGCCGACATCGAGGTGCCGAACTCCGCCGTCGATTTGGACTCTTAGGCGGAACTAGCCTGTTATCCCCAGAGTAGCTTTTGTCCGATAATCTCCCACCGCATCTAATGCGTATGGTCGGTTCACTATGTCCTGCTTTCGCATCTGCTTGACAAGTACGTCTTACAGTTAAGCCAGCTTATGCCATTACACTATCGGCACGGTTTCCATTCGCGCCTAGCTGACCTTAATAAACTCCTTCGTTACTTTTTAGAAGGATAGCGCCCCACTAAAACTACCCGCCAGGTACTGTCTCTCGACGTTTTTTCCGTCGAAGTTAGACACTATATTCTTAAAGAACGGTATTTCACTTTCGACTCCATCTACCCCGAAAGGTAAACTTCAAAGTCTCCCGTCTACGCTACGCATTAAAAACATAGGATCAATACCAAGTTGTAGTAAAGCTTCTGGGGTCTTTTCGTCTAGCTGCAGGTAACCGGCATCTTCACCGGTATTGTATTTTCACCGAGCTGCTTCCCGAGACAGTTGTCCAGTCGTTACACTATTCGTGCGCGTCAGAACTTACCTGACAAGGAATTTCGCTACCTTAGGACCGTTATAGTTACGGCCGACATTCACCAGGGCTTATACAAGTCAGCTCACGTCTTGCGACGATCACCGCCCGTATTTGACCTTCTGGCATTGGTCAGGTGTCACCCCCTATATATCC
>JARIHA010000151.1 GCA_029288475.1 Candidatus Tayloriibacteriota bacterium
AGATATAAGTGTTTTGGTTGCGGTGCATGGTTCCAAGATCGCATCCTTATACCGCGATACGTTACCACAAAATAGATCTGTACCCTTTTCGCGTATCACGGGCGCCGGCCGACACACCACCGAAGTGATTATTGGGACCCACGATACGCGAAGAAGGTACAGAAGTTTATATAGTTTAGGGACTTTTTCCATAAACTTGATACGAGCAGGCGGCTGCGTCCAGTTAGCTACTCTGGCAGGGAATCGAACCCTCATTTACGCGCCAGCGATACCGCAGCAGTCTACTCACATCAGTAAGAAGTGCTGATGGGAAACCCCCTACCAATAAGCCGTATATATGGCGAGGGGTTAAGCCTGCATTGGTGGACTAACCTAGCATTTCTTTTGGCATATTCCCCATCAACACTCCTTATTCTGCAAATAGTATATCATTCACCAGTCTCATCTATCCAGGAAAAACCTGCTTTCTTACAAGCTTCGGCTTCCTGTTCAGATAGATACAGCACCGGCATACCCACCTGGTCGTCCTTGCCCTTGTACGACATATCTATGCGAGGGTTTAACGTCCATACTTTCATATCTGCATTAGGAAAACGGTCATCGTTTGCGTAGATGAGAAAGTAGTTACGTGGTTTAAACGTAAATACGACTTCGGTGTCTTGGTTGTTTATGTGCATACTCCTTAGTTTTCTTCTTGTAATAGTTTTAATACGTCACGTAGAGCTTCATTGTGCCCTTTTATTTGCCAACCCAGTACGTTTGTAGATGTAAGCATTACTTCTTTTTTCAGCATTGCTTTCACCTTATCCGCAAGATCTTTTCTATGTTCGGCAAGGAGGGTTTCTATAAAGTCGATTATTTCTTCTTCCTTACGTTCCATTGCCCATATTTTTGAATGGTTTTGTATGTGAGGCACCATCATAAGCTCGCCACGCAAGCCAAATGGCCGTATTACTTCCTCAAATTGTTCTTTCCAGTTCATACGCTTTCACACTTACCTCCCAAAGCCTCAACCAGTAATACTACTACTTCGGGCGCATATCCCACCTCTCCATATCCTGTACCTTCATAGAGCATGTGAGCCTTGTTAAATTCATCCCAGTCTTCTATTTCGGAATCATCAACGAAGGTGTCATATATCGCCCACGCACCAGGGTCGTTATCGTGGAAATAAATAGTAAATTTACCCGAACGAAGTATCTTAATTATTTCTTCTCGTGTTTTCATAAATTATTTCTTAGGATCTTCACCAAGTCTTTTTAATGTGTTTTCCGCTTCCCATTGCAGGTTTTCGTATGCCATTTCAAGTGCCTCTGCACCCTCTACGCCCCAATCATCTTCAGAATCTTCGAGCAGATCTTCAGAAGACTGGTAGTTTGCAATGCGCTTCAGGCACTCTATTGCGACGATGTATTTTTCTCTATCGGTCATAGGCAACGACCAGGTACGTGGGTAATGATCCAGAACTGTTTCACCTGCTGACACGAAGCGAAGTACCACAGATACGCCTGAAATAGGTTAAAGGCAAATGCTGCGAGAAAGAATAAACAAATAAATAAAGCTCCTAGGGTGTATCTCATGCAAGGTTCTTAGCGGCTTCTAATAGTTCACCGAACTCTTCTGAGTCGAACTCCATGCGCGTTGCTAGCATGGGATGCATATCAATGTTCACGATGTTTTTACGTATGTGTGAAACTGCTGCGGCTAGTCCAGCGCGGTAGCAATTCTCTACAACCTCATCTACTAGCTCTGGTGAAAGCTCTGGTACAAGCTGAATGCGATATACGTCTTTCAATGTTTCTAGGGTCATACGCCCAACAGATTAGGGTTCTCGTAAATGTTGCCGATGACCTTGAACTTTTCACTGTTTAGGTAGTCCACCGTGTTCCAGTCCAACGGGTCATCTCGCATCATGCCATCGGCGCGATAACCTACTGCCCATTGAAATGTGTGGCGCATTACTTCCATTGGGAGCAAACTTTCGCCCTGAATAATATCCCCTTCGTACACTTCTTTGCCGTCTGTATCGAGCAGGCCGGTGAATTGCATGACTGCTTCAACATCCTCTCGGTCAATGGCAAGGTGGTTGCCCTTATCACGAGATCTTTCGTCTTCGTAGTAATCCCCTCTTACATTTTGTAGCGAAAAGTACACCATGTATTTCCGTACCGCACCTCCCCACGCACGAAACTTGATTGGTC
>JARIHA010000160.1 GCA_029288475.1 Candidatus Tayloriibacteriota bacterium
CGGCATACGAGATATGTCGTGGTGTCTCGTGGGCTCGGAGATGTGTATAAGAGACAGGAGTGAGGGTCGAGGAATAATCATTTTCTGGGGGTGTTTGTTGTTCAAAGTTTAGGGTATGATATTGGAATGATTTCATACTTAGAGGGGAAAATTGTCTTTCGTGGCAAAAACCATGTAGTAGTGACTGCCGGTGGCATTGGATACAAGGTTTCGACTACTCAAGATACTCTTGATAAGCTGGCGAATGTAGGCGAAGAAACTACCTCGTTTTGGACCTATCTTGCCGTCCGTGAAAATGCTCTCGATTTGTATGGATTCCTCACTCAGGAGACCCTCTCTTTCTTTGAGCTCCTCATTACCATCTCAGGAATCGGCCCCAAAACGGCTCTCTCGATTCTCAATCTTGCTTCTGTTAAAACACTTCGTTCTGCAATTGCTACTGGTGACCCTGCGCATTTAAGTAAAATTTCCGGTATTGGAAAAAAGAATGCGGAAAAAATAGTTTTGGAACTGAAAGACAAGGTTGAAGGTGGAAATGAAGAAGGAGATAAGGAGGCTCAAGATGAGTCCGACGTAATTGAGGCTTTGAAAGGCCTCGGCTACTCGGAACGAAATGCTCGCGAAGCACTAAAAAAACTCGACAAAAAAGTCACCGGAACAGGAGAAAAGGTGAAGCACGCCCTAAAACTTCTTGCAAAATAACATGGACAAGATACTTCGTACAACAAAAAAAATCATACCAAAAAAAATATACACCTTAGGACAACCTTTCTATCACTATAGTTTTGCTTTCTTAGGCGCAATGATCTATCGCTTCCCTTCCCGCAACATCAAAGTGATCTTTGTGACGGGTACAAAGGGAAAAAGCTCAACGGTAGAATTCATCAACTCAATTCTTGAGGAAGCAGGGTACAAAACCGCTCTCGCGGGTACGATACGTTTTAAAATTGGCAACACCTCAAGAAAAAACCTCTATAAAATGACCATTCCTGGCAGATTCTTTGTGCAGAAGTTTTTGAGGGACGCGGTAACCGCCGGATGTGACTATGCAATAATTGAAATGACATCTGAAGGCGCGCGGCAGTACCGTCACAAGTTTATAAATATTGATGCATTAGTCTTCCTCAATATTTCACCTGAACACATTGAATCTCATGGGTCTTACGAGAAATATATAGAAGCAAAACTTTTACTAGGTAAAGCGCTCGAAGAATCAAACAAACCAAGAAAAGTACTCGTGGCAAACACCGATGACAAAGAGGCTCCTCGATTTTTAGCGATAAAAATCAAAGAAAAGTACCCCTTCTCACTCGATAATGCAAAACCCTTCACCATGACAGAAGGAGCTACTGAATTAACTTTCCAAGAAAGTAAAATTTCAACGGTCTTCCCTGGCACCTTCACCATCTATAATGTTTTGGCGGCAGCTACTTTTGCCCTTACCCAAAACATTCCTCCCGAAATAATAAAGAAAGGGATCGAACGTGTTCATGAAATAAGAGGGCGCGTGCAAAAAATAGCCCTGCCTACAAATCATCCAAAGTTCTCTCTGCAAAAATTTTCTATAATTGTTGACTATGCCCATACAGCCGATTCGCTGGAAAAACTATACCAAGCTTTTCCAGATCAATATAAAATTGCCGTACTAGGAAACACTGGAGGAGGACGTGACACATGGAAACGTGCTGAGATGGGAAAAATCGCCAACAATAACTGTGATTTCATCATTCTCACTGACGAAGATCCCTACGATGATGACCCACGTAAAATTGTCGATGAAATGGCAGTTTCTATAAACAAGGACCGCCTTAAAATTATTATGGACCGTCGTGCCGCAATTCACGAAGCCATTGCTCAAGCAGTGATCGCATCTAAAGGAAACAAAAAAGTGGCAATATTGATCAGCGGCAAAGGAACTGACCCTTACATCATGCGGGCAAATGGAAAGAAAGAACCTTGGAGTGACGAAGAGGTGTCAAGAGAAGAACTGGAAAAAGTGCTTGGTTCTATGTTACCTTGAGTGCATGCCTGAATTACCTGAAGTAGAGACGACCGTACGAGGTCTCGATCATATCTTGCCAGGACTCACCATTACTGGCCTTTGGACTGATTACAACAGTTCTTTTCACGCAGGCAAAGACAACATCAAGAACCCGAGCTTTTTCAAGAAATTTGAACAGGAGGTTGTTGGCAAAAAAGTACTGCACGTCACTCGCCGGGCAAAAAACATTCTCATTCATCTTTCAAACAACAAAACGATCCTTGTACACATGAAGATGACGGGTCATCTTCTCTATGGAAGGTACGTCAAAACTCCTGCAAAAAAACGTCTCTCGACCCTTTCAAAAAAATCAAAAAAAGAAACTCAGGAAGCCCATACATGGGAGCACGAAAGCTGGGCTCCGGAGGAAAAAGACGGCCTTCTAGATGACGCATTCAATAAATTTATTCACTTTGTATTCATTCTAAGCAACGGCAAGCACGTAGCTTTTTCTGACATGCGTAAGTTTGCAAAGATCACCCTTCTGGACAGCGACCATCTAGAAAAAAGTGCCGACCTTTCACACCTCGGCCCAGAACCACTCCCCTCTTCATTCACTTTCAAAGACTTCAAAGAGCGGCTGTACAAAAAACCGAAGGGTATGATCAAGCAAGTCCTGATGGATCAGCAAGTCATTGCAGGAATAGGAAATATCTATTCGGATGAGATACTCTGGTATGCAAGCGTGCATCCGAAATCTATTGTAAATAAAATACCTGAAGATTCTGTGAAAAAAATCTACAAGGAAATGAAAGAAATTCTTAATCGCTCAATCTCTTTGGGAGGCGATTCAATGTCTGATTATCGAAATCTAAAGGGAGAAAAAGGTGGTTTTCATCCTTATCACAGCGCATACATGCAGCACGGCAAGCACTGCACCAAAAAAGGCTGCGCCGGAACAATCGTAAAAATGAAAATTGCCGGCAGAAGTGCCCACTTCTGCCCAGTGCATCAAATCTTATATTAGTTATAATAGAACGATCATGGATGAAAAAAGAGATGCAATGAAGGATTTGGGATGGTTTTTTCTTATACTCATCGGCTTTGGCGTTCTCTGGGCAATTTCAGGAGGACTTCGATCTACCGCTTCAAGACTTACTAATGTAACTGTTACTTCCGATAAAACAGGCGTCGTAAATGGTGAAAGCTTTAATGGCCAAAGCATCAGCGGACAAAAATCCGTAAATGGCTATGGCGAGCAAATATACACAAACTCAAATAGTTCTGGTTCATCTTCTGGAACTCCATCAAGCAGTCATAGTACTGCGCAGATAGCCGCCATTCAAAATAAATCACCTTTCTTCGACAGAGTGACTCTAAGGTCAGGTAATGTTGGCACAAGCAAAGCAAGTAGTGAATATGTCACTCTTCAAGCATCAGCCAAAAACACTTCTTTCATTGATGTAACCGGCTGGACTCTTATAAGCCGCACAAGCGGAGCATCTGTTTCAATCGGAAAAGGAATAGACTTACCTGACTCTGATCAGATACCACTAAACCAAGTTGGAGAAATCTATCTTAGACCGGGTGACACCGCATACATAAACACGGGGAGATCGCCAATCAATGGTTCGTTCAGAACAAATAAATGCATAGGTTTCCTAAACCAGTTCCACAGTTTCAATCCTTCCCTCAATAACTCTTGTCCAGCTTTAAAAAGCGAACCTTTGCCTCCCCCACCCAACAACATTGACGATAGGTGCCTAGATTATATTGATTCTTACTCGAGTTGTAAGACATCAACAGGAAGTCTGCCCAACTATCTCACTCATGAATGTCAGGTTTTCATCACTGACCACGAGAGCTATGGACAATGCCTAAACTACCATCGAAACGACAATGACTTCCTTGGCAAGACCTGGAGAATATATTTGAACCGCGACCAAACTCTCTGGAAAGGCAGCCGTGAACAGATTGATCTTCTCGATTCAAATGGAAAAACTGTAGACGAAATCACTTATTAAACGGGTTATCCATCTTAGTTAGACTCCGAGCATTCTAAAAAGTGAAATGCCAAGAGAAACAGAAACGTTTAAAGACTCTTTCTTGCCTTTCATTGGAATTTCAGCAATAACATCACATTTCTGTAAAATAGATTTGGAAACACCCTCTACTTCATTACCAAAGATTATTACAGACTTTTTCGGCAATTTAACCTTCTTATAATCAATCGCCAGATCACTCTGTTCAACCGCAATAATAGTAAAACCTTCTTTCTTGAGCTTTGAGATCAGACTAACCGTGCTTTTTACGTAAGTCCACGGAAGGGTCTTCTCTGCCCCAAGAGCAACTTTCGCAATATCGGTTCGCTCGCGATCAAATCGGTCAACAGGAGCAGGTGTATACCCACAAAGATAGAGATGAGAAATACCCGCAGCATCTGAGGTACGAAAAGCAGAGCCCACATTATGCGTACTTCTGATATCGGAAAGAATAACTCGAACGTCTTTCATGGAGAACACTATATATGAAAACAGAAGGATTTCCTAGGTTATAAGTGGACTTTTGCTGTTTTTCTGATATATTTTTATTTCGACAAGTGAAGCGGTAAAAAATGCGTCCATAGCTCAGTCGGTAGAGCACCTGCCTTTTAAGCAGAGGGTCGTAGGTTCGATTCCTACTGGACGCACCATTCTTTTAATAAATAGCATGTCTGCTCATAAAACCCACGATCATACCCCGACCACAAACCGCATTGAACTTTTTAGCGATGCGGTAATTGCAATCAGTGCAACTCTCCTTATTCTTGAAATCAAGATACCAGCACTCAGCAATCTTTCCAACGACGCAGTTATACAAAGCCTACTTCCTCTTATTCCAAAGTTTATAAGCTTCGCTGTAAGTTTTGTCACTATTTGTGTTTTTTGGGTAAATCATCACCATTTCTTTCATGCAATAAGAAGATCTGACAGAGCACTTCTCTGGTACAACAACCACCTTCTTTTTTGGATCGCTGTTATTCCTTTTGTAACCGGCTTTATTGGGGAATACCCTTCTCAGCCAATAATCGTTGCACTTTATGGATTTGTATTAACTATGGGAGCGCTCGCTTTTCTCTTAATGGCTAATTATGTTTTTTTAAAAAGTAAAATTGCGGACGAGCATGTGCCGATAAAGACTCGTCGTAAAGAAGTAAAACGCTCAGTAATAGGAGTATTTGTTTATGGAATTTCAGTTCTCACTGCATTTATCCATCCTTATATCTCACTGATTATTTTTATTGTCATTCCTTTTTATTATTTCTTACCTGAAACCATCCTTAACGACACGGAAGAAGAAATTTATTAATATGATTTCCACGCTAAAAAAAATTTATAGAGGACAAACACTGACAAGAATTCTGATGAACTCTGATTTTCGTTCATACACTATTTCCGGAAAGGTAGTTGACGTTGGTGGCGGCAGATCTCCAGATTATTTTTCTTTTCTCAAAAAAGAAAACGTCGCATCGATAAAGGCCCTGGATGGGTCGCTATCGGGAATCAATTTTGAAAAGGATCCTCTACCCTACCCTAAAGATTCAATAGATACAGTGTTGCTTTGCAATGTCTTAGAACACATTTACCACTATAAATTTCTTACGGACGAGATATACCGCATCATTAAACCGGGAGGAAAAATGATCGGTTTCGTTCCCTTTTTAATAAACTATCATCCGGACCCTCATGATTATTTCCGCTATACAAAAGAGTCACTACATAAGATCTTTTCAGAAAATGGCTTTAAGGAAATCAGTATAAAAGAACTCGGTTTTGGTCCTTTTTCCGTAAATTATAACAACATTGTCTTATCAATACCGCGCCCTCTTCGAGTTCTTTTGTTCCCTTTTTACCATTGTTTGGATAAAATATTTCTTTATTTCAGACCAAAAATTGGCAGTCGTTACCCAATAGGATATAGTTTTGTAGTAAAAAAATAATACTAGGCCTCGAGAATAAATCCTTCTAACGCCCTGTCCAAATCATGAACGCCTCGGCGAGAATCATGATAAAGAGTGACCAAATTTCCAGAAAGTTTTATAAGCTCCTCTTCGCTAAAATTCTTTGCATAGGCCGAAGCTTTGCTGAAGACAAAGGGGTTGAGCTTTGCTTCTCCGGCATTTTTGGAACCTGCGGCAATAATCATACTTTTTACTTGCCAAAAAAGCGTGCCGTGAATTTGCTCGTCCTCCATCCCCGCCTGCTTGGCCTTTTGATACAACACCCACAGATTTTTCTTATCCCTTTGACCTAATGCATCCGTCATAGAAAAAAGATTGAACTCTTTTTTCTTTACTGCTTCACCCTTTTCAGAAAACTCCTGCACCTTCACTGCGTTCCTCTCAAATTTTCCTAATGTAGGCTTATCGAGCTCACCCTCGCGAAAAATAAAAATATGAGGCGATTCTTTCATCTCCTTCAGGATCTTGAGCGTAATTTCTTTTGCATCTTTTAACTCAAAAAGACCATCCAGAAGCACGATATATTTTTGCTCAAATAACCCCTGACTGCCAATGTACTCCTGAAGGACTGATTCATTCCAATTTTCGCTTGTTATCTTAAAGAATGAAGCATCAGGCTTCTTTTTAAGAAGAGACTGAACAAGCTCGTTTGCCTTGGTTCGAGCTTTATCCTTATCTGCACCATAAAGAAGATAGATCATGGGCTTAATTATATAGCCCAAGGAGGATCTGGCAAATAAAAAAACCGCCGATCTCTCAGCGGGTGAAATAAGGCAAAAACAAAAAGTTACTTTTTGGGATTTTTCCCAGAAATGAGCAGGATTTTCTGAACGGCCTCTTCAAAATTCTCTACAAACAAATTACCTTGACCCTGCGCCGTAAAATGTGACTTGATTAACACTGATGTGCAACCGCCGGTCCTAGCAAACTCAGCATCACTACCTTTGTCAGTAACTACGAAAGAGTGAACTAATTCTACTAAATAAGAGCTTCTTGCTTCAAACAGCATCCCAGGCTTAGGTTTGCGGCAGGAGCAATCGTCTGAATGCGGACAAACCATGATCTGATCAAGGGGAAAGGTTGTCCGCAGAAACTGATGCATTTTATCCAATTCTGCACGGGATAATTCCCCTGAGGAAATAGCGGGTTGGTTGGTGGTTACGATCAACATGAAGCCGGCCTCTTTCAGTCTCTGAAGAGAAGGTAAAATCTGTGAATTGACTATAAAGTCCCTGAAGGTGCAAGGCACAATTTGCCGTCGATCAGCAAATCGTACTAAATTTAAAATCCCATCTCTTTCAAGAAATACAGCTGCTTTTTTCATACTAGGGTGACGGTCAGATGGTTGAGGTTTCAGACATGCAGTTTACAGAAATTCCGCTTTAAATATTGCACTGTGGACTAGATAAGTCAAGAAATCTCTTCCATTTCCCCCCAACTCTTGCCTTTATACGCATGAACTTCGATAGGTACGCCGAGTGTTTCCTTTGGATCGACGATATTTTGCATGATACGCTCGAGTTCTTTGGCCACCTTCTCTACATTATCCTTCTTAATTTCATAGACGAGTTCGTCATGTACCTGCATAAGTGGAAAAACAGAATCTTCCAATCCCTCTGCGTGAAGGTATTCCTGGATCTTGATCATTGCTAATTTTACAATATCAGCTTCTGTACCCTGAATAGGCGCATTGATAGCCATTCGTTCTGCAGCCGCTTTTATGTAAGGGATTCTTGATTTGATCCCTTCAAAATAACGCTTTCTTCCGTAAAGAGTTTCAGTGTAACCCTTCCGTTCTGTCTCTGCTTTTACGCCATCCAAGTATGTCGCAAGTCCACTAAAGTTTTCAAAATATGCAGTGTAAAATGCTTGGGCATCTTTCCTATCTGTTTTTAAATTAGCTCGCAAGGCATTAATACCCATACCGTAGATAATGCCGAAATTGATCACTTTGGCACGGCGTCGCATTTCCTTATCAACTTTCTCAGGGGGCACTTTAAAAACACTTGCAGCAACTGCCGTGTGAACATCTTCCCCATTCTTGAAGATTTCGATGAGTTTTTTATCCTTAGAAAGAAAGGCGGCGATGCGAAGTTCTATCTGGGAATAATCAAAAGAAAGCAGAACAGAATCCTTCTCTGCAATAAATGCATTGCGAATATTTCGCCCAAGTTCGGTCTTTATCGGAATATTTTGTAAATTAGGATTGTTTGAAGACATGCGTCCGGTAGTAGTACCATTCTGCATGAAAGTAGCATGAAGACGTGATTTATCGTCAAGCATGTTTGGAATATTGTCTATATAGGTAGATAAAAGTTTTTGAAGCTCACGATAATCCAAAAGTAGCGCAATGATGGGATGGATATCCGCCATTTTCTGAAGTTCTGATTCTCGTGTCGAACGCGCTCCCCCTTCAGTCTTCTTGAGATTCTTAGCAGTCAACAACATTTTTTCAAAAAGAATAACCCCTAGCTGTTTAGGTGAATTAATATTAAATTCCTCTCCTGCATGTTCCCAAATCTGCTTCTGAAGCTTATCGAGCTCGACGTGATATTTCTTTGAAAGCTCCGCGAGATATTTTGTATCAATTTTGACGCCTTTTTTTTGCATCAACTCGACAATAGGTATGAGCGGTAATTCTATATCCATCAACACCCTCTTTAGACCCTTCTTTTCGATCTCGCCCAAGATGACTTCGCGTGCCTTTTTAAAATCGCGATTTTTGGCATATTGCAAAATATCGTCCAAGCCAGGATTAACAATGTTTGAATCTAGAACCCAGAGCGCAAGCGATGTCTCTTTGAGTTCTTTCTCATCTACCTCTTGGATTGCATTAAACGATGCCTGCTCTCCAGAGCTTGAAGCTGCTGGTTCATTTGGTCCTTCCGTAGCATCCCCCATCAATGTAGCTTGAAACTGAAAAGCATCACGAACCCGAGCTCCAAGCGAACGGAATTCAAGTTCAGAAAAGAGCGTAGTGATTGGTTCAAGCTGGAGCCCATCTCGCCATTTCTTCTCTGGTAAAGAAAACTCTATCGGGGCATCGCGTCGAATAGTAGCAAGCATCTTGGAGAATTTTGCCTCTTCTTCATTCTGCTCAAGAAGGCCGATCATACGTTCCTTTATTCCCGCCTTCAGAAACAATTCTTTACCTCCCACACCTTTTAGTTTTGCATACATTTGCTCGATAGTACCAAACGCACGAATCAAATCAGTTGCGGTCTTCTCACCGATACCTTTCACCCCAATAATATTGTCGGACGGATCGCCTCTCAGGCCTTTGTAGTCGGGTAACAGTTTTGGCTCGAAACCAAAACGGGCAAGGACAGCGTCTTCGTCGTATAAAATAGTGTCATTGATGCCTTTTTTAAGGGTGTAAACTTGGACTTTCTTATCATTGATAAGCTGCATGGTATCCATATCCCCCGAAGCAATGATAATATCGAGATCTTTCTCGCTTTTCATTTTTTCTACAATCGTACCAAGTATGTCGTCGGCCTCAAAACCGCCTTTTTCGTACATAGGGATATTAAAGGCAATAAACACTTCCCGAGAACGAATAAGCTGGGCCACCAAAGCATCATCAGTTTTTTTTCTTCCCGCTTTATATGCATCATAAGCCTCGTGACGATAGGTTTTTTCAGGTAAATCGTAGCACGCAGCAATATAATCCGGCTTGAGATCACTTATGATCTTAATAAGCATGGTAGAAAGACCATACAGTGCTCCTGTCGGTTCACCTTTACTAGAGGCAAAGTCAGGTAAGGCATGATAAGCACGATGAATGATCGCGTGTACGTCGAGAAGTATCAGTCTTTGTTTTTTCTCTTTTTTTGTTGCCATAGATTTATTTCCTAATTATTTCTCTTGTCGTCTGATCTATAAAAGTAAATGCCAATCTTATCGCATCCTTTGGAATAGCCTCCCCTACTTTCTCAGGCCATTCAATAAATATAATGTTCTTTGGATCTGCGGATAATTCTTCCCAACCCAGATGTTTAAGCTCTTCTTTCTTTTCTAGGCGATATGCGTCAATATGGATGAATCGTTCAAATCCTCGTGCAAGTCCGCCTGGTTTCAAACGATAGATCTTTTCAATAATAAATGTCGGGCTAATGACCGTTTCTTCGATACCAAACAATTTTGCAACAAGCTGTACAAACGCGGTTTTTCCAGAACCTAAATCGCCTGAAAGTGCCACGACCACCGCCTTACTACTTCCGCTCTTCTCGGGTAAAACCTCCTTTAAAAAGAGTGCGGCGAAGCCAGCTGTTTCTTCCAGACTTTTACTCACGAGTTTCATGCATACATAGTATCACTGAGTAAAGAAAAGCAAAAAGCCCTGGATCTCTTGCTTATTTATCCCTCCATACAGGCCAAAAAATGCGCTATACTAATGAGCATGATTGAATTCGACGAGGACAAGCAAGAAAAAAAGATTCAGGATCTACAGAAGAATGAAGAGGAAGAGCTTGCGCAAATGCTCGCTTCGCGTTTTACCCTACCTTATGTAAACCTTTCTATTACCCCCGTAAACTCTGATGCTATCCGATTGATCGAAGAAGATAAAGCTCGAGCGGCAAAAATGATCGTCTATAATAAACTCGACAAAAGACTCGAGATTGCCATTTTATCACCAAAAAATGAGGACTCACAAACAGTCATCCATGAACTTGAAGAACGTGGCTATAAAGCCGAGATAGCAGTAACCTCACAAGAAAGTCTCAATAAAGGCTGGGATGCGTATAAAGACCTTTCATTTGCTTCAGAAACAAAAGCAGGATCTCTTGAAGTTTCAAACGAAGAAATTAGCGCTCTTCTTAAAAAAGTTAAGAGTATTGAGGATATTAAAAAATACATCACTGATATCTTGAGTCAAAGCAAAGGTTTTAGAATTTCAAAGATATTTGAGATTATTCTTGCTGGAGCTATCGCAAACAATGCTTCTGATATTCACCTCGAGCCGGAAGAAGATTATGTTCGTCTTCGTTACAGATTGGACGGTGTACTCAACAATGTAATCAACTTTGATCGTGAAACCTACTCACTTCTTCTTTCTCGTATAAAACTTCTCTCCGGAATGAAACTCAATATTAAGAACGACGCCCAGGACGGCCGACTAAGCGTAAAGATCAACGACATGGATATTGAAATTCGAACCTCTATCCTGCCTGGAGCCTATAGTGAATCAGTGGTGCTTAGAATTCTCAATCCTAAAAGCATTTCCGTGCCACTTGAGTCTTTAGGTATTGATGAAAAATTATTGAGAGTGATCAATAAAGTAGTGGCGCGACCAAATGGGATGCTCCTTACCACAGGACCGACTGGATCAGG
>JARIHA010000011.1 GCA_029288475.1 Candidatus Tayloriibacteriota bacterium
ATATCAGCCTTACGCAAACACCAAGGAGAAAGATGACAAAAGCTTCAACTACGTTATCTTTACCAAAGAAGATTTTCCTCGCATTTTAGTCATTAGAGGAAAAGATCTAATGGAACATTTCCCAAAAAATGAGCTCAAGTATGTCTTCGGACCCTATCCTCAGGGTGGTGTTCTACGGGAAGGGCTAAAGATCATCCGCCGCATCTTTCCATTCAGAGATAAGAACTGTACTCCGGGACAAGGCAAACCATGCTTCAACCGACAGATAGGATTGTGTCCGGGAGTTTGTACAGGAGAAATTTCAAAGAAAGAATACGGTCAGACGGTCAAGAACATCAAGCTTTTCTTTGAAGGAAAAAAGCATCAACTGCTCAGAGTGCTCGAACGACAAATGAAAGTTCATGCAAAGCTTCGTGAATTTGAGCAGGCAAATGAGATAAAGAAAACGATTTTTGCTTTGACGCATATTCGTGACGTTTCGCTTCTTAAGGAGGAAGAACAATATGAAGTAGGCACGGCAAATGGCGTTACGAAGGATTCAGCTGTTGCTCCAGTATTGCCAAATGGCAAGAAAAATCCAGTCAGTGATGTAGCGGAGTCATCTTTTAGAATGGAAGCTTACGATATTGCCCATACGAGCGGAAGAAATACGGTGGGAGTGATGGTGGTACTCGAACAGCATCATATAAAGAAGTCGGATTATCGTTTGTTCAAGGTGCGCGGCAGGCGAGAAGCGTATAAACAGAATGAGGTGAACGATATTGCATCGCTTCGCGAAGTGCTTGATCGCAGGCTCAATCATACTGAATGGACTTTCCCCAATCTTATCGTTGTAGACGGAAGTGTCGCTCAAAAAAATGCTGCTGAATCGCTTTTGAAAGAACGCGGCTTTGATATTGCTGTTGCTGCAGTAGTAAAAAATGATAAACATAGGCCGGATCGAATTCTTGGAGATGAAAAGATCACCAAGAAGTACGGAAAAGAGATTTTGCTCGTAAACAGCGAAGCACACCGCTTTGCCATAAAATATCACCGCAAACTCCGAAGCAAGTTTTAATCTTTTTTGCTATACTAGAGTCATGTCAAAGATCAAAGTGGCTGTCTTACGTGGCGGTCCTTCAAATGAATATGAAGTCTCTCTCAAGACCGGCAGTACTCTTCTCAAGCATCTGCATTCGATGAGTGATAAATATGAGACTCACGACGTGCTCATTACCAAAGATGGCCTCTGGCATATCAATGGCTTCGAACGTTCTCCCGAGAAAGTTGCCCAGCAGATCGACGTGTTCGTGAACGGTCTTCATGGAAGTTTCGGGGAGGATGGTAAGGTACAGCAAATGCTCGAATCCTTCAATGCAGCTTATACCGGCTCAGGCACGCTTGCGTCTGCATTGGCGATGAACAAGAAATTTACTAAAGAGATCGCAAAGAAGAACGGCATCAAGACCGCTATTCATACTATCGTGCGTGCAGGCGAGAATACGTGGGACAGAGTACTGGAGATCTTCAAGACTTTTCCTCACCCGTCTGTGGTGAAGCCAGTTGCTTCAGGTTCTTCCGTTGGGGTTTCTATTGCCTATACCGCTCTCGATCTCGAGCAAGCCATTGCAGAAGCGCTTACGCATTCTGATACTGCCATAATAGAAGAATTTATAAGTGGCAGGGAAGCTACATGCGGCATCGTCAATAATTTTCGAAATGAAACTTTATACGCCCTTCCACCAGTAGAAATAGTAAAGCCGCAAAAGTCTGCCTTCTTCGATTATCATGCAAAATACAGCGGACAAAGTACCGAGATCTGTCCTGGCAATTTCAGCCATGCAGAACGCGAAATGATCCAGACCATGTCCAAGCAGATCCATGAGGCACTTGGCCTCCGCCACTACTCCCGTTCAGATTTTATCGTATCACCGCGTCGCGGCGTCTATTTTCTCGAAACCAACACTCTGCCCGGAATGACCAACGAATCCCTTTTCCCAAAATCACTCGAAGCCGTAGGAGTCACCATTCCGCACTTCCTTGACCACCTCATCGCCCTTGCCCTCGAAGCAAAGTAAAGGGCAAATCACTCTCCCGTCTTGCATTAGAGCCCAAATAAGGTAGAATAATTTTTATCCCAATTGGTCGCACGTGATCAGTTAATGGGCCCTTAGCTCATCTGGTAGAGCACCTCATTTGCAATGAGGGGGTGGCAGGTTCGAGTCCTGTAGGGTCCACATTAAAAAATCCGCTTTTGCGGATTTTTTGTTGGACCCTAAGGAAGCGCAGCTTCCGTCAGGACGAGAAAGACTTTCAATGTTTACGAGCATGCTTCATGCGAGGAAACCTGAAAGTCACGCGCCGTAGGCGAGAGTCTAAACAATTTTATTGACAATGGTGACTCTAACTGGTTAACTGAGCCAAGTTAACCAACCTCTGGAGTAAGGGAAACCGAGCTCTGGCGGAGCTCGTTCTTTTACATTAGGATCAATACTAAATTTATGAAACGAAAGATTCTTGTCCTTGATGCCTGCACAAATGGTTACGAAGCAGCCTTGCAATTCATCCGCAGAAAGAGCTGGAAAAGAGTCGAGTGCGAAATCATTTTTTGCGGCAACCACATTGCTATCTTAAAAAAACTGACCGAAGGTCCAGCTTTTGCTGTGGTCCCTGTTCTCAATTCAACAAAAGGGGAAATCACGAGTGTAACTAAGGAACTTGCAAAATATCGCAGTCAAGGTTACGACTTCCAACCCGTTGACTCTCTTGATTTGAAGATCAATCATTACCTCATGGCATCCCACGCGGTTAATAGTCCAGTGGAGCTCGAGCGTGTGATATCAAAGGATGAGGCGATGGGTCAATGCGATGGATATCTTCGCAGTATCGGTATTACTTCTGAAAAAAGGAGTGGTCGCGATTCCACAGGTAGCGCAGCACGCCAGGTCTCTTTAATTAGAGGCAATGCAAAAATTGGCGCAATTGCACCGAAATGCGCAGCTCGTGCCTACGGGCTCAAAATCTTGGCTGAAAAAATCCAAGATAACAAGGAAAACGTAACGACCTTCGAGCTTCTTGAAAATATAATGCATATAAGGCCTGTTACGGTTGGCATTATCGGCATCAATGGGAGGTTTGGAAAACTCTTGGCGACATTCTTTGAGTCTCTTGGCTGTACTGTTGTAGGGTCAGATCGGAAAGTTCCTACTGACCTCACTAATGTGCAAGTGGCCAAGCAGGCTGATGTGGTGATCTTTGCGATTCCCATTAAAAGGACTGTTCTTGCCATTTCGGAAATTGTTCCCCACACTCGGCCTGACCAGCTTCTCATGGACATCACGTCGATCAAAGAGCCAGTCATCAATGCTATGCTTAAAAGCAAAGCACAAGTGGTCGGTCTTCATCCGATGTTTGCTCCGGAAGTCGGGTTTGCTGGACAAACAATCGTTGTCTGCCCGGCACGTTTTGAAATGTCGCAATGGAAAACATGGGTTGTTAACGTTCTTGCCGCAACTGGTACCAAGCTCAAATGGACAGATGGCAAACAGCATGACACCTACATGGCTACGGTCCAAGTTTCACCGCAATCGGCAAATCTTGTGAACGCGCGCCTGATCATGGAGATGGGGGTTTCGACAGCAGAAAGCCTCAACTTCACCAGCCCTTTTTACAGGGTAATGTTCTCGCTTATGGGCAGATTCTTGAACCAGAATCCTGAAATGTACGGCTCAATTTTTATGAAGAACCCCGATACTATTCCTATGCTTCGCAAGAGGATAGGTATTGAGAGAAAGCTCATAAAAATCATTCAGGATGAGGACATGGCAGCCTTCGTCCTTTTCTTTGAAGAGGTTAAGACTCATTTTGGCCTTGACGTTGCTCGTGATGCGGACGAGCTGTTTCAGCGACTGAATGCTGTACTTAAGACCATGAGTGGTAATAATTCAGTCATTCTCGAGTTTGCCAAATATGATAATCAGCCTGGCTTGCTTGAAAAAATAGGCTGTGTGTTTCGCAAGCGAAAAATAAATCTTGTGGGTATCAACTTCGCCGCTCTTACTGACCGTCGGCTTCAGTTTGCGATCAGTTTCGAAGGATCGAAAGATAGCGCTGAGGTTCAGAGCGCACTCAGGCATATTGCGAGCTGGAAGGAACCACGTGTTCAGGTCATCTCCTGAACTAATATCGACTTACGCGAAATCCTGCTTCAGAAATGGAGCGGGATTTTTTTAATTAGTATTTTTATGCCATCTTTGCTAAAGTTATTATCAATGATTGGCAATAAAATCTCATCCAAGTAATACAATAGTTAAAATATGCCACTATACTTTATAACAGGTAATAAGAACAAATTCGCAGAAATTCAAAAAATTCTTGGCAACATAGAAGCTCTTAATATTGATTTGCCGGAAATTCAAGGATTAGATGCTCATAAGATAATTCGGGCAAAGCTGGAAGAGGCAAAAAAACACCAGAAAGGGGAATTTATAGTAGAAGATACTTCGCTCTATTTCGAGGCCCTTAAGGGTCTTCCTGGCCCTTTGATCAAGTGGTTTATTGAAACAATTGGTAATGATGGTTTGTACAAAATAGCTCAAAGTTTTGAGAACTTTAACGCTGAAGCAAAAACAATAATCGGCTACTCAGACCCTAAGGGTGAAATTAAATTCTTTGAAGGAAGCATAAAAGGAACAATTGTACCTC
>JARIHA010000024.1 GCA_029288475.1 Candidatus Tayloriibacteriota bacterium
TCGAATGCGAGACAAGATCATCTCATTTTTCCGTGAGTACATGCACAAGAATGATTTCGTAGAAATTGAGACGCCAATTCTCATGAAAGGAACCCCTGAGGGATCACGAGAATATATTGTGCCTTCACGAATTGAAAAAGGAAAGTTCTATGCTTTGCCTCAATCACCTCAGCAGTTCAAACAGCTTTCCATGGTAGCTGGATTTGAAAAATACTTTCAAATTGCCCGCTGTATGCGAGATGAAGATCTTCGCGGTGATCGTCAGCCTGAATTCACTCAGCTCGATTTTGAAATGTCTTTCGTTGATCAGGAAGATATCCTCAGTTATACAGAGCCGATGTTTATTGAGCTTGTGAAGACACTTTTCCCAGAAAAAACTATTTCTCAATTGCCGTTTCCTCGCATCACTTATAAAGAATCGATGGAGAAGTATGGCTCAGACAAGCCTGACCTAAGAAAAGACAAAAGCAATCCAAACGAACTGGCATTTGCCTGGATCGTTGATTTTCCAATGTTTGATAAGGATAAGGATGGCAATATTCAAGCGGCCCACCACCCGTTTTGTTCAATCAAAGAAGAGGATATGCCTAAGTTTATGAAAGGAGAAGATCTTTTCTCTATTCGAGCAAATTCATATGACTTAGTTTTAAACGGTTACGAACTCAGCTCTGGAAGCATTAGAATTCACAAACAGGAGGTTCAGCAAAAAGTATTCGAGCTTCTAAACATAAGCAAAGAGGAGCAAATGAAGAAATTTGCCCATATGCTTGAGGCCTTTACCTTCGGTGCACCACCTCATGGAGGATTTGCTCCTGGAATAGACCGTATTGTAATGCTTCTCATGGGAGAGCCAAACATTCGTGAAGTGATCGCTTTTCCAAAAACGGGAGAGGGGAAAGATCTTATGATGGATGCTCCTTCTGAAGTAAGTGAAACACAGCTCCAAGAGCTTGGCATCAAGGTTTCAGCAAAGAAATAAAATCATCATTCGAACAAAAAGATCTTTGATTATATGCAAACAGAATCCAGATTTCATATCAAGACTCATGTATTTGAAGGACCACTGGACCTTCTTCTTAGCTTGATTGAAAAAAGAAAACTTCTTATCAATGATATATCACTCGCCAAAGTAACCGATGATTATATTGCTCATATTAGGCAGTTCGAGCAATATCCAATTGCAGAAAGTGCAAACTTCATTCTTATTGCATCTGCACTTCTTCTCATTAAATCCAAGTCTCTTCTACCAAACCTTGAACTCTCAGAGGATGAGCAGGGAAGTATTGAAGATTTGGAAAAACGCCTGAAAATCTATCAAAGAATGAAGGAACTCAGTTTGCATATAAAGAATCAATTTGGAAAAGAGATCATTTTTCCGAGACAAGAATCTAAGAACATTGCTCCGGTCTTCTCACCCGAGCCAGAGATCAATCCACTCGGTATTTTTATGGCACTTAAAGAGGTAATAAAAAACTTGCCAAAAAAGGAACTTATTCCTAAGGCGATTGTCCGGCAAGTGGTCAGTCTTGAAGAAATGATCGAAACATTGACGGTCCGAATAAAGACAAGCTTGAAAATGAGTTTCCGAGAATTTTCAAAGATGGGAAAAGAAGACAAGGTCAATGTTATCGTTAGTTTTCTAGCCATGCTAGAATTAGTGAAACAAGGAATCGTAAGCGTCAGCCAAGAAAGCCGTTTTCAGGATATTGATATTCATACTGAACACATTGGTGTGCCAAATTATGGCGGCAACTAGGGCTGATTTATATAAAAAATTTGATTATATTTTTATCGTAATTTCATGACATTAGATGCACAATTAGAAGCGGTACTGTTCTTCAAAGGAGAAGCAGTTTCCATCAAATATCTGTCCTCACTCTTCAAGAAAGAACCTGCGGAAGTAGAGGCTGCTTTACTTGTGCTTTCGGAAAAACTCACAGGAAGAGGAATAACACTCGTCAGAAAAGAAGACGAAGTGATGCTTGGCACAGCTTCTGAACTCTCTTCGATCATTGAAAATTTGACTCGAGAAGAACTTACTCGTGATCTAGGAAAAGCTGGTCTCGAGACATTAGCTATTGTTCTTTATCGCGGGCCAATTAGCCGACGCGAGATCGACTACATTAGAGGAGTAAACTCAAACTTCATCCTGAGAAATCTTATGGTCCGGGGACTGGTTGAAAAAATTCCTTCACCTACAGATCAAAGAAGCTTTCTATACAAGCCTACGTTTGAACTAATTACCTTTATGGGACTAAAGCATATTGAAGACCTGCCAGAATACCAAGCACTCCGTACTGAAGTAGAACAGTTTGAACAGGCTACAAAGGAAACTGAGAAAGAAAACGACGATAAACCACTTCCTAATACCAATTAAAACAGAGCCTATGAAAATCAGATCTGCAGAACTTTTTCTTTTTGCCGCCACGCTTTTTTGCGGAATTTTTCTGCTTAACAGTGGAAGGGTAAAGGGTGAAACAATAACTACAGCGATCAAAAAAGATCCAGTACCCATAACAGTCGGAGTAGCAGCTTTTTCAGCACTTGATCTCCAGGCAAAAGCAGCTTACGTATACGACTTGAAAGAGGGCAAAGTACTCTATGCAAAAAATGAAAATGCTCCACTGCCACTTGCTTCTCTTACAAAAATAATGACTGCAATGGTGGCCACAGAACTCCTACCAAACACATCGACAATAACAATTCATGCTGATGATCTAAAGCAGGACGGGGATAACGGCTTGTTCTTGTGGGAGAAATGGAACTTCCGAGATCTGCTGGATTTTACCATGACCGTATCATCAAATGATGGGGCACACGCCATCGCATCTGCCGCTGGCGCATTAAGCACTCTTCCTATTAATCCTATTGAGAGCGGAACAACTACAAACTCTTCTGATACGTCTATTCCCGAACAACAATTCATTGCCGAAATGAACAAAAAAGCAAATAATCTTGGCTTAATAGATATGAGTTTTACCAATGAAACAGGGCTCGATACCAGCACTACCACTAACGGTGGTTATGGATCTGCAAAAGAGATCACTCAGCTTTTTTCAGATCTCATTACACAAAATCCTCAACTTCTAGAAGCAACGACGCATAAAAATCTCACTCTCACTTCTCAAAGCCAAATAACCCATACGATCAAAAATACTGATACAGCGGTGAATATAATCCCATCCTTGATTGCTTCCAAAACAGGCTACACGGATCTTGCTGGTGGCAATCTGATCATTGCCTATGATGCAGGAGTCGATCATCCGATCATTGTTTGTGTATTAGGATCGAGTATTGATGGCCGATTCACTGATGTAAAGAAGCTCACAGACGCAAGTCTTACCTACTTTTCCCCTTTGTCGAAATAACAAAGAACAAGTATAATCTCATCCATGGTCATCATAGATATCGTAAAAGTGTTTATACCCTCCACTATCGCCTTTATCATAGGCATAGTCATTTCTCCTCTTCTAATTCACTACTTGTATAAAAACGAGATGTGGAAGAAAAAATCAGGAAAAGTATCAATGGACGGCAAGGAAACACCCATATTCAACGGTTTACATAAGGAAAAAGAAGTTGGCACACCACGGATGGGAGGAATCGTAATCTGGCTTTCTGCATTCATTACTATTATTCTTTTTTGGCTTATCGCAAAAATCTTTCCAACCAGCGCGACAGCTAAAATTGATTTTCTCAGTAGAAATCAGACATGGATTCCTCTTTTTACCTTAATAGGAGGCTCGTTAGTTGGGCTTATTGATGACTATCTAGAAATTAAAGGAAACGGCGGACACATTGCGGGAGGCCTTTCTCTTAAAAAGAGAATTCTGGTTGTTGCATTTATAGGCTTCTTGTGCGCCCTTTGGTTTTACTTCAAGCTTGACGTATCTACAGTCGGACTTCCTCATGTCCTTGGCCTTCAAGCTATTAGTCTTGGTTGGCTTTTTATTCCATTCTTTATTGCAGTCATGGTCTTCATCTATTCTGGAGGAGTCATTGATGGTATCGATGGCTTAGCTGGGGGAGTATTTGCCATTACCTTTTCTGCTTATGCGATTATTGCCTTTTATCAACACCAAGTAAATTTAGCTGCCTTCTGTACCGTAGTAGTAGGAGGAATACTCGGTTTTCTTTGGTTCAACATTCCGCCTGCTCGCTTCTATATGTCTGAAACAGGAACCATGGGTCTCACCATCACTCTTGCTGTAGTTGCATTCATGACAGACTCGCTTGGCGGGGGACACGGGATTTTAGCTCTACCTATTATTGCTTTCCCTCTGATAATAACAACTCTCTCAGACGTTATACAAATAATTTCCAAAAAAATACGAAACGGCAAAAAAGTCTTTCTCATTGCGCCACTTCATCACCATTACGAAGCAAAAGGCTGGCCTCCTTACAAAGTAACTATGCGATATTGGGTTATCAGCATCATTTTTGCCATCATGGGGATCATCTTTGCTCTCGTTGGATACTAAACTTGTGGTATGATAATGAAATATGAAAACGCTGAAAGCAGATAAACCCTTTCTTCTCAGTGTGATTCTTCTTATGGTAGCGGGACTGACGATATTCAGCTCTGCATCTCTTGGACTCCTGGCACGAAATGGCCCTAGCTTTACTTCAGTATTTCTAAATCATATTATTTTTGGCTTTGTACTGGGGACAATCGCAATGATTATAACCTCCAAGATACCTTATCGATTCTGGAGAAAAAATGCACTCTATATTTATATTGGCTCACTTTTTTTTACCTTATTGGTATTTGTACCGCATCTTGGTTTTGCTCACGGAGGAGCACATCGATGGATACTGATCGGCTCATTCTCGTTTCAACCCTCTGAATTCTTGAAAATTGGGTTTCTTGTGTACACCGCCGCCTGGTTTTCAGGCATGAAAGATAAAGTAGAAAATTTCCGCTACGGAATGCTGCCATTTCTTATCATATCTGCCATTACAGGAGCAGTCATGCTTGCCCAACCAGATACCACCACTTTCATGGTAATGTTCTTTGCTGGATTGGTAATGCTCATTTCAGCAGGAGATAAGCTTCGACACGTTGCACTACTTTTTTTAGCCGGAGTAGTGGCGATCGGAGTTCTCGCAATATTTCGACCTTACGTAATGCAAAGAATTACTACTTTTATGAATCCTGCGGATGACCCTCAGGGATCAGGCTATCAAATACAACAATCGCTCATTGCAATTGGCTCAGGAAGAATAACAGGAAGAGGATTCGGCCAAAGTATCCAGAAATTCAATTTCTTACCTGAACCAATTGGAGATTCAATCTTTGCTGTAGCAAGCGAAGAATTCGGTTTTATTGGTGCAGTCAGTCTCATTTTTCTTATTGTATTCTTTACCATGCGAGGACTTAAGATCGCGGCGCGTTCAAAAGACTCCTTCGGTGGACTTTTAACAATCGGAATTGTTATACTTATCACTGCTCAGTCGTTTATCAATATTGGCGCAATGCTGGCAGTTCTGCCGCTTTCAGGATTACCGCTCATTTTCGTCAGTCAGGGCGGATCGGCACTTCTTTTTGCCCTAGCGGAAGTAGGTATCATTCTCAATATTTCAAAAGGTTCTCGAGTATAGAAACCATAAACAGAAATTATATGAAAATTCTTTTAACAGGAGGAGGATCAGGGGGACATTTTTATCCTATTGTTGCTATTGCCGAACAAATCAATGAAGTCATAAAAGAAAAAAAACTGGTAAATGCAGAGGTCTACTATATGGCGGATGTTCCTTACAACGCCGGCCTACTTTTTGACAAAGGCATCATTTTTAAAAAAACATACGCAGGAAAAGTTCGAGGATATTTTTCAATTCTCAATGTGACCGATGTATTTAAGACTGCCATCGGGGTCATCCGCACATTTTTTATAGTATTCAACATGTATCCAGACGTCATCTTTGGAAAAGGCGGATACGTAAGCTTTCCCGCACTTTTTGCGGCCAAGCTTCTAAGAATCCCCGTTATCATTCATGAGTCTGATAC
>JARIHA010000028.1 GCA_029288475.1 Candidatus Tayloriibacteriota bacterium
GTGTATCGGATTCCAACATCCTTTACCTTTCCACCTCGAAGCATTACCACTGAATGCTCTTGGAGATTGTGCCCTTCTCCTGGGATGTAAGCAGTAACTTCCATTCCGTTGGTAAGTCGAACTCGGGCGATCTTTCGGATAGCTGAGTTTGGCTTCTTTGGAGTCTTTGTTGTCACCTTGATGCAAACTCCCCTCTTGAAAGGAGAATAGAAAAATCGAGGCTGGTTCTTGATAGTGTTAAAACTTCGCGTCAAAGCAACCGCTTTTGACTTGCGTTGTGTTGTCTTTCTTTTTCGCTTCACCAATTGATTTATTGTTGGCATATCGTTTGTGCGGCGTCCGCACTTATGGAGAGACTTGAACTTCTTCACCCCAGGCCAATTTTGGAGAAATAGCCTTTGGATTACTCAATTCCCTCCGATTGATTAATAATTAAAAACAAAGCTTTTTTAGTAAAAAGCAGTGGAAAATACTATACTATGGGGCGACTGAAATTGCAAACTCAGCAGATTTAAAAGCTGAGACCGGTTAGGAGCTTAAATAATATCATTATCACCGGTGATAGAAACTGCCACACAAAAAAGACATAAATAATGAGAAGTATGAACTGATAACGTTCAAGCTCTTTACGTACTCTTCCCCAACCTCTTGGAAAGAGTGAAAAAAGGATCTTCGAACCGTCAAGCGGCGGCACAGGAATAAGATTAAAGACTGCTAGACCTATATTAATGAGCACGATCAACGAAAGAATGGTCAAAACTGATTGTGACAACGATAAGGCGGACAATCGAATTAAAAGGCCGAATACAACAGCAATAACTATATTAGAGAGCGGACCAGCAATAGCAACCAATGCCTCTCCCCATCTTTTATTCCTTAGATTATAAGGGTTAAACGGTACTGGCTTAGCCCAGCCGAAGGTCACCCCTCCAAAACTAGTGATAATAGGAACAAGAATAGAGCCAATCGGATCGATATGACTTATTGGATTCAGGGTAAGCCTTCCTTCGTACTTCGCAGTTGGATCACCTAGGTAAAGAGCCATGTATCCATGGGATACCTCGTGGATAATGACTGAGAATATAAGAATGATAAATGAGAATAGTGTAATTAGTTCCATAAGCCTTGCATCTTATTAGGTATATGATAGCATATCAAACACCGTAATAACTACGAAATCATATGGCAAAAATTTGTCCAATCACAAAAAAGGGATCACTCATGGCTGGAGGCTACTCCAACGCGACTCGTGCTACCCAATTCAACCCTACAGGAAAAGTACGAAAATATCCTAACCTTCAAAAAAAGAAGATTTATATCCCTGAACTGAAGAAATCAATAACTCTTACTATTTCTACCCGCGCAATCAAGACTATCAATAAGAACGGCGCGTTTAGAACCCTAAAGAAAGCCGGTATAATTTAAGAAACGCTTGTTACCGCAAAAATAAGCCCTTACAGGGGCTTTTTTGTTGCATTATAATTGCCTTTCTTTCCAAAAATTACCGTCAGATTGAAAATAGAGCGTTCCCTTACCAAGAGTAGTAAAAATGGGAACATGCAATTTGTTTAAGGTTTGCACTGTTTCCTTATGCGGATGTCCGTATTTATTATTCAAACCTGCTGATATGGCAGCGTAAGTTGGTTTCACTTGTTCTACAAATTCTTGGGATGTAGAAGTTCTTGAACCATGATGGCCCGCTTTTAGAATATCACTTCGAAGATTGCTCCCATCCAATTTGATGAGATACTTTTCTATTTTCTGAGGAGCATCCCCCATGAGCATAATTGAGGTCTTTCCGTAAACCAGTTTTGCCACGATTGATCCGTCGTTGGTTTTTTGTGTAGACACGTCACGATCAGGAAAAAGAATATACAAAAAAACATTCGGTGCCAGTATAAGCCTCATCCCTCTTTTCGCTAAAATACGCGTAGCTTTTTTATCTCTAATTGTGGCTTCAAGAGCCTTGTACGTCGCACTTGGAGATTGAGTACCCGGCTCCATCACTGCATCAACATGATAAGAATTAAGTACATCTATAAATCCGGACATGTGATCCTTATCAGGATTGGAAACAATGAGCATGTTGACTGAACGATCATAGAACGGCATTACTTCTCCAAGTTTACGTAATACGATTCCATCAGGCCCCCCATCTATCATGATCTGATTCCCATTTGGTGCTTCAATGAATAGTCCATCGCCCTGACCAATATCGAGCACTGCAAAAGTAAGAATACCGTGACGATCTTCGCGCAGAACAATGTACCAAATAAACACGTTTGAAGCGACCAAAAAAACTAAAATAAAAATGACCCAATATTTTTTTACCTTTTCTTTTATTCCCACCGTAAAATTATATATAGATGAGAATGAAGGAATAACTAAAAAATATTATTGTCACTATAAAAAATTCAGGCCAACCTTGCGGGTTGGCCTTGAAACGACGTGCGGTGTTTCTCAAACCGGGCTCAGCAGCTTGAAGCCGCAGCGACAAATCATGCTGGCCACAATTTCGGAAACCGCCCCTGGCCGGACAATGACTGTAAAAAAGTTACGCGGCTCTGCGGACAGATCAAGACGCGCACCGCATGAATGAAGCTGAAGATCAAAACCATTTAACGATGGCAACGCTCGTCCCTGACAGGGGACAATTCTGACTGTTTTTTCTATCATACTATCTATAGGTTTCTGAGAGTTTGATTGAATCTCGTCCTTTTGTTTGCTTGCTAGTTCAAAGGACCCGCTGGCATTATGGTACCAACGAAAACGGTAATATGTCAATGCGAGGCTTCACGTCTTCTAGATTATAATGAAGATAAGAAATTATTAATTAATAATACTAAAAATGTATAAATACGAAGAACAAAAATTTGTCATCCTGGAGCTCAAGGGAATGTCAAAGAAAAGTATTGAGGAGCATCTTAAACTCTACAGCGGATATGTGAAACACACCAACCTCATCTTTGAAAAAATTGAAGAACTGGCAAAAGACAGTGAAAAAAATATGTATGTTCTAGGAGAACTCCAGCGACGATTCTCTTTTGAATTCGATGGCATGAGAAATCATGAATATTATTTTAAAAGTCTGGAAGGCGGAGCGAAAGCTCTAGCAGACAATAGTGCTTTTAAAAAAATGGTTGCAGAACAATTTGGAAGTTTCGACGGATGGCTTTCAATGTTTAAGGCGATTGCAGCAATGAGAGGTATCGGCTGGGCAATTCTTTATTACGATCCTCATGTGAAAAAGCTCGTGCATGGTTGGGTGGAAGAACAACACCTTGGGCATCTCAACGGTCTACAATATGTATTCGGAATCGATATGTGGGAGCACTCTTATGTATTTGATTATCAGCCAAGCGGCAAAAAACAATATATTGAAGATTTTATTTCAAATATAAACTGGGAAGTCATCGAACAAAACTTTGCAAAAGCAGTAAAAAATTCCTAATCACTACGGGGCTATCTTGCTACCAGGGAAGCGGCATCAATTGATGCCGCTTTTTTCTTTCTTCTTCGATATACAAATAGGAAAAAAGCACCGTAGAATGCATACCAAATTGTCATACGCGAAAGTGTGAAGTTGTGGATTTTAATCGTGGCAAAAGAAAGATGTGAGAAAAAACCCACAACGCTCAATTCGTATTGTAGAAGCAGATAACATATTGAGCTAAAAGGTACTGCAATAACAACGTGAAACAAAGACAAAACAATAGCCATGAAACCGAATAACATGGTTGCAGGAATGAATGAGAGGACAAGAATGTTGACCACTAGAGCCACCGTAGAGAACTCGCCCATTTGAAAAAGCAGGAAAGGAAGAACGAAAAGCTGGGTAGAAAGTGTAGAGACCAGCGTTTCTCTCATCTTCCATTTTTCCGTAACAAAAGAAAGCTTTCTTTTCACAAATGGTGAAACGTGAATCAGGCCGACAGTAGAAAGAAAAGAAAGTTGAAACGATGGATCAAATACCAAAATTTTAGGATTCCAAAAAACCATCATGGCCGCCGCAAAAAGGAGAGCACGATTTATTTCATAATCTCTTCTGATGAGCTTTGCCAAGAGAACAAGGATCGACATGACTGAAGAACGAATGATCGTTGCTGTTCCACCAGTCATGATGGAAAAAAGTACAATACCAATACAACCAGACCCTATTGCAATGGTTCGGGGAAGAAAAGACAAGATAGTCATCATCGCCTCTGCGATAATCGTAATGTTATACCCAGAGAGAACTACGATATGAATAATTCCCGCTCTTCTAAAATCAGTTTCCAAATCTTTACCGAGGGATCTTTTTGCCCCAAGAAGAAGTCCTTCCAAAAGTGCTGCGTGAGGCTGGGGCAAGATTGATTCTATTTTCTTTAGAAAAAATTTCTTAATTAAGAATAAACTCTCTTTTATCACGCTGCCCTGGTGATGTGATATCAGCGCCACGTTTGGACGATCAATTTTATAGTAAATACCACCAACTGCTAAATATGCAGGATAATTAAAAATCGGACCATCACCAGTATCAACAACTTCAGGCAGAATTAAACTTCCCTTCACACTAACTTTGTCCCCATAGGAAAATTGCGGGTAAGGAGAGACAGTAAAAATTGCTCTTCCTTTTACTTTCTTACTCTGCTTCCCAACACTAACCTCATCGATGTCTATTACATACCCAACGCCTCCCGATTTCTCTTGAGGCTCATCACTCAAAATTCCTGTCACTATAACTTTATCCCCGATCACTGAGTCCAAAATTTTATCTGTCTTATTCCACTCGGAAAACTCGTAACGAAATACACCGATACCAAAACAGAATAGAATGATAAAGATGAGGGAAAAAAGCTGCCCCAGTTTTTCATTTAATTTCTTGAGCCTATTTAGAAAAAAATGGAAAAATAAATAAATCAGGACACAACCAAAAACAAACAGAAAAAATATCTTGCCCCAATCAATGCAAGAGCGAAAGAATACTCCTACAAGAAAACTAATGAGACAAATAAAGAATGGCGATACTGTTTCTGACACCTTCTAGAGTACCAAAGAGAAATGAAGAAACGATGAATTTATATTCAAAAATATTTACTTCGCTGTCCACTCAGCGATAATAGCTTTTTCTTCTTCTGGATCAAGAGCCTTTTTAAATTTTGCTCCGCTCTTACCCTTCACTCGCGCTTCGCACTCTGCCCAAGTAAGATGACGTTCAACTTTTCCATTAAGATAACTTAGATACGAATATGCTTTTGCTTTGGATCGATTCTTCGCAGAGGACTTTGAAGATTTCTTTTCCGGATCACCAGAGAGATTTTCCAAGTCAATCGTATAACTGTCGGCCGGCCCGTCATAAAGCGGAACCGGATTTCCATCTGCAAAACTGGTAGCTATCTCATCACATCGTTCATTACCGGGAATTCCACTATGGCCTCCGATATAATTCCAGCGTACTTTTCTTCCAGTAATCAGCTCGGACATTTCTTCCCACAAATCCCGATTGAGCACATCCTGCTTTTGTGAAGTAATCCAATTATTTCTCTGCCATCCTGCAAGCCACTTTGTTGCGCCATTGATTACATAACTAGAATCAGTAAGGATCACTGCAGAAGAGTTAATACCAATCTGGACATCTTCAGCCAGTGCAAAAGCAAGGGCCTGAATGACAGCAGTAAGCTCCATACGATTGTTGGTAGTATCAGGCTGACGGCCGCCAAGCTCTTTCACTGAAACAGAATTGGACTTAGTAAATGAAACAATAGCTCCCCACCCACCTGGACCCGGGTTACCCCGTGAAGCACCGTCAGTAAAAATAATTGTTTCTTCTTTCATTGGTAGCATAAAGTATAACATTTAGTCCAAAAAAAATACCAGGAGATCCATTGCTGAACTTCCTGGTGGCTACTGTTGTTGCTCCGTTAACCATAACGGCCTCCTTAGTGGATCCGTAACCCAATCCACGTCCCACATGTACTTTCTTAATTACACATCTCGCTTCCACTGAGAGGTGCGCGTCCAGTTTATGCGGCTTTTCTAAGGCCTTGGGTAAAATCCCTCCCCTAAAGGGCAACTCACCAAGGTAGTTACCATTGACCCAAAAAATAATACTATGAATAGCACATAGAGTCAAATTTAAGCAAAAACACCACCGAAGTGCTAAGATGAAGAAATGCTCCTACCAACACTACTCATCCTTTCGCCACTTATGGTATTTTTTGTGGTTTTTTTCGCCTATCTTTTTTCAAAAAAACCTTCAAACAATAGAGACTGGTCGCCCGACCAGAACATTCTTGCCTTTGCAGAAATCAATGAAAACACAGCTACAATCCACAATATACGTAATTTCACTTACTCATCTGCAGACAAATACGATATTGCCTACTACGACAAGTCCTATAATCTCAATAAAATTAGCGGAGTAAGTTTCGTTATAGAACTATTCTCAAAGTGGGAAGCCACCGGGCATACAC
>JARIHA010000055.1 GCA_029288475.1 Candidatus Tayloriibacteriota bacterium
TACCTGATCCATGTAAGATTGGGGAAATTCCTCCTGCTTGAGCAAAGAGTGGACGGATTTCATCAATACTTCTGCCGTCCACACGTCTTCCTTTCTCAATGGCTTCACGGTGTATGAGAGTGTTTGCTTCTTCCTCAAAAAGCTCGTCAGCCTGTCCTTTAGTTTTTACCCATTCATCTAGTGGAATGACGCCAGCCGCCATCTTCATCCACTCATCCTTGAGTGCGTAAATTTGGGCGTCTCCCGGCACATTGCTAAAGATAAACTCGTCCATCTTCGGTGTAATTTTTTCTCTAAAAAGATTAATAAGTGTTTCGGGCATTTCTGGTTTTACAATCACTCGTTTTTTCTTTCCAATCTCGGTAATTATAGTTCTCTGAAATTCTTGGATTTTCTCAATTTCCGAAGAAGCGATTTTCAGTGCTTCTAAAGCGGTTGTTTCAATTGTTTCATCTCCGCCGAGTTCAATCATGTTTATCTTTTGATCTTTTCCGCAGGCAACGAGTTCAAATTCGGTTTCAGGATTTTCTCTCCACGCGTAAGTTGGATTTATAACAAGATCGTTTGATTGTTTCATTTTCCCAATACGTATTGCACTTACTGGTCCATTGAAAGGAATGTCAGAAGTACAGAGCGCGAGCGATGCTCCAAGAACTGCCAATACGTCTGGATCATCTTCATCTATGGAAAGTACGGTAATTATCACTTGAATCTCGTTTCGTATGTGTTGTTCAAAAAGAGGGCGTATTGTTCGGTCAATGATTCTTCCCGAAAGAACTGCATCATCAGAAGGTCTGCCTTCTCTGCGAACAAAACGGCTTCCCAATATCTTGCCTGATGCGTAAAACTTTTCTTCATATTCTACGGTTAACGGTAAGAAGTCACCGCCTTGGCGAGGTTCCTTTGACATTACTGCAGTTGCCAGCAGTACGCTATTTCCATAACGGATCATTACTGAACCGTTTGCACGCTCGGCCAAATCATTAAATTCGGCTATCAAGGTTTTTCCTCCTATTTCAGTAGAATAGTGCTTTTTTTGCATGAAGTGTGGATGTGAGTGCGCTTAAGACGCTTATGATTAATGCTCAAAGTGTAACAGTTTTTAGATTGAAACAAAATGCACATCCAATTGGATGTGCATTTTGTTTCAATTATTCTCCGTCTTCGTTTTCCATCTTCCTTTCTATTGTTTCTGTATTTGTATTTGAGGGTTTATTTGCTGTTTGAGATTGTTGTCTAGGACGACGTTCTCGGGGACTGTGTTGGGTTGATGTTCCCCCGAGGAGATATTTGCGAGGGTTTTGGTCGAGGTCGTTGAATTCATCAGCTGCTTCTTTGAGTTTTAGTGATGCAGATTTTCCGAATGTGATAACTTCTACCTGGCATCCTTCGTTCATTTGTAAGTATTCGACAAGAGGTACGAAGTCTCCATCGCCTGATGCAAGAATGACCGTATCGAGTTTTGGGGCCATTTTAATCGCATCAACTGCAAGACCTACGTCCCAGTCGGCTTTTTTTGATCCTCCGGCAAAAATCTGAAGATCTTTGGTCTTTGTCTCGATTCCCATTTTACCGAGGGCTTCGAAAAAGTTCTTTTCGTCGCCAGATTCGGTTGTGATCACGTAAGCGATTGCTCGAATGAGGGCTCGGCCTGCGAGGGCGTCTTTCACTACCTGTCCGAAGTTTACTCGTCCGTGATAGAGATTTTTTGCGCTGTGATAAAGATTTTGTGTATCTATGAAGATACCTACTCTCTGTTCTTTGTGTTTGATTACTGCCATATATTTTGTTTCTAATTAAATTAGAGTATTAGTGTGTTAAGTATATAAAATTGCAATGCTTTATGAAAGGAAGATGATTTATAAAATAAAAAACAGGAGCGTATGCTCCCATTTTTTCCTATTTAAGCTCTTTTCTTTAGTTCAAGCTTTTTCATGAGAGAGTTGTATCGTTTCGCGTCAGTTCTCATGAGATAGTTCATGTGAGTCTGGCGATTTGCTACCATTTGGAGCAAACCTCTTCGGGAATGCTTGTCTTTTTGGTGAGTTTTGAGGTGATCAGCTAATTCTGTGATGCGCTTGGTAAGGACAGCTATCTGTACGTCAGCAGAACCGGTGTCGTTGTCGTGCACCCGAGCTTCTTTGATTACTTTTTCTTTCTTTGTTTTCGTAAGCATTGTAGCGATAGAATAGCACAAAAGCTTATTTTATGCAAGCCTCAGACCACAGAAAAGGCCTCTTAGGCTAGGGTTATCCACAAAAAAGCCCCTATTTACCTTGGTTTTTGTTATACTATGTTCATGTCGTACAATCTACAAGATCTTAAGCGCCAGTTTCTTGAGTATATTGAAATTGAGAAAGGAAGAAGTCTAAAAACGGTTGAAAATTATAATCACTATTTGACGCGTTTTCTTGATTTTGCGAAGGTAACCGACCCGAAAGATATAACCGATGACCTATTGCGTGAGTATAGACTGTGGCTTAATCGTCAAATGACCGGGCGGACTGGGCATGGAAAGCTCGAAAATCTCAAAAAAAAGACTCAAAATTATTATTTGATTGCACTCCGTGCTTTTTTTAAATATTTGATCAGGCGAAGTGTGCCGATATTGCCACCTGAAAGGATTGAGCTTGCTAAAGTGCCCGAACGCTCGCTTGATCTTATCAGCACCGATGAGCTTAATCGTCTTCTCAATGCTCCGCAAGGAAACGATCTAAAAAGCTTGCGTGACAAGGCAATTATTGATTTGCTTTTCTCAACTGGTCTTCGTGTCTCTGAACTATGTTCTTTAAATAGCGATCTTGATCTAAAAGCAGACGAATTTTCAGTTCGAGGTAAGGGTGAGAAGGTACGAGTAGTTTTCCTATCGGAAGAAGCAAAGAGCGCAATAAAAGCATATTTGGATAAGCGTAAGGATATGGACGAGGCTCTTTTCGTGCAACTTCAAGATTCTATTAAGGATCCAATGAAAAAAGGCGAATCACTCCGTCTCAATCCTCGCTCTATTCAACGAATCGTAAAAAACTATACGATAAAGGCTGGAATCTCAAAAAGAGTTACTCCTCATACAGTAAGGCATCTTTTTGCTACTGATCTTCTTCAAAATGGCGCTGATATTCGCTCTATTCAAGCTTTGCTTGGCCACGCAAACATCGCAACGACTCAAATATATACCCACGTTACTGATAAGCACCTTCGCGAGATTCATAAGAAGTTCCATCACAAGGGACGAGAATAATAAGAGATGTAGGAGAATTTCCTATTTTTCATCTATGCGTGCTACTATATTTTCATGAATATTATCTCTTGGAATGTGAACGGATTGAGAGCTGTGGTAAAGAAGGGCCAATTTGATTGGTTTCTTAAAACATCACCTGATATTTTTTGTATTCAGGAAACCAAGGCTCACCCAGACCAGTTGCCGGAAGAAATTCGGAAGCCCTCAGGGTATTTTTCGTATTTCGATCACTCAAAAGGTCGAAAAGGCTATAGTGGCGTTGCTGTTTATTCAAAAATAGAGCCCGAAAGTATAGATTATGCTCTTGGTGTGGAGGAACTTGATCAGGAAGGCCGTTTTCTCGCTTTGCATTTTAAGGATTTTACCCTCTGTAATATATATTTCCCAAATGGTGGCGGTGGGCCTCTTCGTTTGAAGTTTAAACTTGAGTATTACGATGCTTTTTTGGCATATATTGAAAAACTGAAGAAAAAAGGGCGAAAGATCATTTTTTGCGGCGATATCAATACTGCTCACGAAGAGATTGATCTAGCTCGGCCAAAAGAGAACGAAAAGAACACTGGATTCTTACCAGAAGAACGTGCTTGGCTTGATGAAGTGGTTAATCATGGCTATACGGATGTTTTTCGTCACTTTAATCCACAAAAAATAGGAGCATATACTTATTGGGATATGAAAACCTTTTCTCGTGAGCGTAATGTGGGTTGGAGGATTGATTATTTTTTTGTAAGTGCTGATTTGTTGCCTCAAGTTAAAAAAATGGAGATTTTAAAAGAGGTCATGGGGTCTGATCACTGCCCTATCCTGTTGGAATTAAAGGTTAAATAAGATAAAGGACATTTATTACGATACGGAAACTGGGAGTTATCCACAGTATGTCCTTTACCTCTGTCTTTTATAAAGCTAAAATAATCTCAGGTCAGTTAAGTCCGGTATCTGAATCAATGGGACCAAGGCCCAAAGATCCTAAAAAGGACAACAAAAGACTGACAAACTGTTCTTTGATTTTTCGTCGCTAAGACACGCTCAAAGTAAAAGACACGTTCAATACGAATTTTGTTAGTAGGAATATCACCTTAAATTTTTCCATTTTAACCTGATGATTATTCCCGATCGCAATGTTCAAGTTGGGCCGTCTTCAAACTGCTCACTTTAACATTACGCTCACTCTCTTGTAATGTTTGGGAGCAGTTTTTTTATTGCAAAAAAGCCCTCAGTCAGGGCCTTTTTAGTTATTATTC
>JARIHA010000137.1 GCA_029288475.1 Candidatus Tayloriibacteriota bacterium
AGGCAATCCTGACCTTTGGCACGGGCAGTTTGAGACATTTGGTATTGATGAGGGTCGTTCTCTCAAGGAAATGCAGATACATAGGGCCGTGTCGGGCGGGCGAAAGATCTTTATCATCGAAACCAATTTTTTTACGAGAGAAGCGCAAAACTCGCTTTTGAAGATCTTTGAAGAACCGACCGAAGGTACTCACTTTTTCATTTTTACTCCTTCTGCGGGAGTACTTTTGCCCACCCTTAAATCTCGACTGATCATCATCAAGCGTTCGGGCGTTGATGGAACTGCAAATGTGGAAAGAACTGAAGAGCTGAAGCTTGCAAAAGAATTCATTGCCGCTACGAAAGCAAATCGCCTCGAACTCATTAAGAGTCTGGTAGAAGACAAGGATAAGATGAAGGCAATTGCTTTTCTGGACGCACTCGAGGTTTGCCTTCATGGATCGTTTGTTTCATCTGAAAAAATCAACGCCAAGCAGGTGGCTTTCCTCGAAGAATTGTTCAAGATGAAAAGCTATCTTGGCGACCGTTCGGCGAGCGTCAAAATGATCCTTGAACATTGCGCTCTGAGCCTATAATGCTAAAATAATAAAGCTATGACATACAATTTTTCACCGTTCAAGGACAAAGTCAAATCAATAGAGGACTGGCTAAAGCGAGAATACACTAGCATTCGTACCGGACAAGCTGCTCCTGCCATCCTCGACAGTATCCAGGTGGAGTCTTATGGCACTCGCATGCCAATAAATCAGGTTGCAAACGTCTCTATTGAAGACCCTCGTACGTTGAGAGTTTCACCATGGGATACGGCGCAGATCAAAGAGATTGAAAAGGCGGTAAATGAGTCTGGTCTTGGTCTTTCTGTTCGTGCCGATGAATCCGGCCTTCACATTTCGTTTCCCCAACTGACTGCAGAACGAAGAACGATGTTCGTAAAATTGGCAAAAGAGAAGCTCGAAGAAGCTAGGATCTCTTTGCGAAAGGAACGAGAGCGAGTGCTCAAGGATTTTGACGCTCAGGAAGAGGAGGGCAAGATGACTGAAGATGACGTGAAGCGGTCACGAAACGATCTGCAGAAGCAGATTGACGACGCAAACAAGAAGCTCGACGAGGCAAAGGAAAAAAAGGAAAAAGAAATAATGAATTAAAAATAAATTATAATGACATTGATCATCTTTCTCGTCATTTTGGCAGTACTCGTTCTTGTTCACGAGTTCGGTCATTTTATCATTGCCAAACTTTCCGGTATTCGGGTGGATGAATTTGGCCTCGGCTTTCCTCCGCGATTGGTAAGCTACAAGCCTAAGAACAGCGAGACAAGATACTCCCTCAATCTCATTCCCTTTGGCGGTTTCGTAAGTATCTTTGGTGAAAATCCTGATGCGGCATCTATCAGTGGGGAAGACAGCAAACGAAGTTTTGTGAATAAGCCAAAGCTTGTTCAGGTGGCAGTGCTTATCGCCGGAATCGTTTTTAATATTATTTTTGCATGGTTGTTGATCTCTGCTGGATATGTGGCTGGTTTGCCGAGCAGTGTCTCTGACACACTTTCTACTCAATACCCAAGCAGTATCAACAATGTTCATCTCGTAGTTACTTCAATTTCTCCTAAAAGCCCTGCAGAGATGGCGGGTATACAGGTAGGCGACGATATACTTTCCGTAACTTCTGGAAAAGATAGTTTGCAGGGAACAGCAGTTACGCCAGAGAATTTACAGGCATTTGTGTCGGCTCATGGTTCTCAGCCTGTCACTATAGTGGACTTGCGAGGAAAACAGCAGCTTACAATTACTCTTACTCCCAAGGAAGGTGTTGTTGCAGGCAGACCTGCTATTGGTATTGGCATGGATATGATAGGACGCTTACAGCTTCCTTTTTTTAAAGCGCTTTATGAGGGAGCAAAACTAACTGGTCATTTGATTGAAGCTACTGCTGTCGGTCTTGGTGATTTTATTTATCGAGCAGTCACTGGCAAGGCTGATTTTTCTCAAGTGACCGGACCGGTAGGAATTGAAGGAATGGTAGGAAATGCACGTCAGCTTGGATGGATCTATTTGCTTTCATTTACCGCTCTTATTTCGATAAATCTCGCGGTCATAAATCTCATTCCTTTTCCTGCACTTGATGGAGGAAGAATTTTGTTCGTCATCATAGAAGCAATAAAGGGTTCTCGGATCAACCCTAAAATTGCCAATGCGGTAAATAGTGTCGGTTTTGTT
>JARIHA010000076.1 GCA_029288475.1 Candidatus Tayloriibacteriota bacterium
AGTTGCATTTGAGATTGAGCCTCCAGGAAGATTGACTGAACCTGCAACGGTTAGATTTCCCTTTGTAGCGAAGTTACCATTCGCGGCACTTGTCGTAGCAAAACCATTTACAGAAAGATCTCCCGTAGTAGAGAGAGCTGAAGTAGAAGCGTTTCCAAGGGTAGTGAGAGCAGTGAAAGTCTGCGGAGCACTCCAAATATTTGAGTGAGCCAGGTTTAATGATGCCACTACCGAACCTGTAGTTGGCGTGACGGATAGAGTTCCGTCTGAATTTGAAACTGCATTTACTGCCCCACTTCCACTACTACCGCAGTCAGAACCTGTTCCAGTAACTACTCCGTTTGTATCAACATGAAGACACTGGTTCAATCCGGTGATATTTGAAAACTTGATCGTACCGGTTGCAGTAAGATCTGTCGCCCGAAGATTTCCATCAAAGTATCCACTGCCGGCAACCGAAAGTTTAGCTGATGGCGAAGTCGTACCGATACCCACGTTGCCAATATTGTAGAAAATACTTGAGCCTGAGGTTGTCCATTGTGAAGTGATGCCCAATGATGAAGTTGCAGTTAAGGTATATCCTCCTAATGCATTTCCTACGAGTAACTGTCCATACGTTGGAGCTGAAGTTAATCCTGTTCCTCCATAGAGTACTCCCACTGATGATGTAGCTGATACTGCTCCGTTGTTTGCTTGGAGTGGGCCGTTAAGTGAGCCGAGTGACAATCCGTTCACTGCTGATACTGTGAGTGCTGTGGTTGAAGCGTAAGGGAAAGTTGAGGCAACTGAAGTTGAGGTTGCAGTGAATGATCCTGCGAGTGCATTGTTTCCGAGGTCAGATGAACCATTTACTGAGAGAGTTCTCCAAGGAGTGGTGGTGCCGAGGCCGATGTTGCCAGTATTGTAGAAAATATTTGAACCTGAAGTTGTCCACTGCGAAGAAACGGCACTGCCGCTCCCAACAGGACTTCCATTCCAATACAAGATTCCGCCATTACTATAGAGTCGATCTTGAGAATTAGTAAGCGCTGTAGAAGAAGCTAAGTAAATTGCTCCTGCGATCGAAAGTGTATCCGAAGGTGTACTTGTACCAAGTCCAACTCGATGGTTGAGAGAATCAATCACCAAAGTGTTCGTATCAAAAGCAGAATCTCCTGAGAAAGTTGAAGTAGCTGTACCTAAAACATTCAAGCTTCCCGCAGAAAGCGCTCCGCTCACGTCAGCAGAAGTAGCTGCTACAGAAGCGCCGTTTATGGTTCCGCCGTTTATGGTTGGATTATTTATTTGCGTATTTGTCAAAACGTCTATCTCCTGACTATTTGCAATCTGCTGATAAATATTGGTAACAGCTCCTCCATCTCCGGTACTTAGATCGGCAAGCCTTTGTGAAAGCTCCTGCTGAAATTGATTATTAAGATCTTGGATCTTTTGTTCAACTTCAGCTTTTGTAATATCACCAAGAACAATTGGCTGGTTGACCGTATGAGTGACCGTATTGTTTACCACACGCTCAATGATCTTCTGGCTGGACGGAACAATAATAACTGGCGACGGACTTTTTGTCGGCACAGGTGTTGCAACGGCAACAACCGGATGAACGATAGGAGTAGTTTGATTGACGGCGATGTTCTTATCTTCAGTTGGAGTAAAAAATGCTACCAACCCAGAATAGACATTCTCAAAGAAAGATGCGACTGAACCAGACAAGCTTGAGTCTGCGCTCGCGAGTGCAGGATAATTATGAGAAAATTCTGTCGCAACGTTATCGTACGTATTTTCTGCTGAGTGTGAAATTGAACTTGCTATCCCGATCACACTCTGTGCCAAAGGATTTGAAACCAAATTGTTAGTATTAATAAAAACACCAAACACAAGAGATGCAACAAGCATTGAACTTAAGACGACTTCAGAAATATCATTGCTGAACATTCTGTCAGCTGGTTTTTTTGCTTTTGAGGACTTCGCCTTTTTATCTAAAACAGGAAGTGCTTCCAATTCTTCGGCTGTATAAGTAAGAAAAGCATCTTTTCCTGCTCCAAGCTCAGTTGACTCAAAAATAGAAACTGAAGGATCAGAGGGAGAAATTCTCTGATACGAATTTTGAAGCTGCAGAGTCTCTGCCGTCTCTTGAATATTGGCACTTTGGACTTTATGTTGAAAAACGAGAGATTCATCTGCTTTCTGCTTATGGCTAAGGATAGATTCTTCGGTCACATACCAAACTCTCCCCACTCGAGTGCAATCAAGTTTTCCCCCTCGACAAAGCTGGCCAACATAGTCAGTTGTATACCCAGCAAGCTTCGCGGCTTGCCGTGAAGAAGTATACGATTTTCCGTTTAATTTAATTTGATTGTGCACAGAAATAAAACTATGTAAATAATTATACCTCTTCCATAACGAAATATCTTTAAAATATGTGGATAATTAAAAGGTATCTCGGCTAAACGAGAATGCGAGATGCCGTAAAAAATTAAAACTTTACAGGTATGAGAATTAGGGTTGGAATATGGGCTAAAAATGCACCAAAAAACATCGGATTTTGAGCTCAATAAATCACTTTCGAGACATTGCAAGTTTTAAGGCAATAATGCTCCCAATTTTATCTTTTTATTAAATAGTTTTAGACTCCCCTGTGCCCAATTTTAACCCTTCGGTATACCCTGAAATCTCTTTAGTAAGTTAAGGGCGGTTTCCGGAGCCTATAGACCCCTAGGAGAACATGGATTAGCAACAGACCTGATAAAGTTACATAAAATATAAACCGGATATAAAGCTAAAACTATAAAAGCTTCCACGAATTAAAAGTACTCAAAATTAAGCGATGTTAAAAATTAATATCAGCTAAATATACCCTGAGATAGGAATTTAGAAATCTTATTGCCGCCATTGCAGGGTTAAGCCAGGCTGATCTCCTCCGTTCTTATTTTTCTTAATTTATAAGGGGTTCTCGTCTATCCGAGAACCCGAGATTGGCTTATTC
>JARIHA010000079.1 GCA_029288475.1 Candidatus Tayloriibacteriota bacterium
GATAATGGCAGCTCAGACAATACCAAAAAAGTAGCGGCATCCTACCCAGGAATTACTGTAATAACAGAATCTGAGAAAGGTCTTACAAAAGCTCGTCAGCGAGGACTCAAGGAAGCAAAAGGTGACCTTCTCGCCTATATAGATGCTGATACTCGACTACCGGAAGATTGGACAAAAAAAGCACTCGACTTTTTTGCCAAAGAAAAAAAAGCCGTTTCTCTCAGTGGCCCTTATCGATATTATGATGGTCCACGCTCGACCCAATTATTTCTTACCCTTTCTTGGTGGCTAACTGCACCCATCACTTATTTCTTTGTTGGTTATATGGTACTCGGCGGCAATTTCATTGCCAAAAAGTCGGCACTGGAAGCTATGGGTGGTTTCGATACCAATATTGAATTTTATGGAGAAGATACGGACATTGCCCGAAGACTCAACAAGTTTGGCAAAGTGATTTTCAAAATGAACTTCTTTACCTATTCCTCATCACGCCGTTTTTTAAAACAAGGAGTAATCCGTACCTCGATTATCTACGCAGTAAACTTTATTTGGGAAGTCTTATTCCATCACCCTTATCATAATGAAAAAAAATAATCTCATGAATTTAACTTCTACCCAAAAAGCAACCGTCCTTTTTGTACTTTTCCTCCTAGCCTCAGCATGGTCATGGATGTTCAAAGTAACCGATACGGCAAATGCATTGCCGCTCACTTTGTTTTATCTTACGATCACTATCAATACTTTTTTTTCAGTCAAGCTTTTTTCCAGCATAATTCCGCCAGGTGATCCAATTCAGATCATTATTGATACTATACTTATTCTTCTTTATTTTGTTATGGCCTTTTTTCTGGGGAATCCGATCACGTTCGTATTCTTTACCCTTCTACTCTTCATTACCGCAAGCACGAAATACTCTTTTCTTCTTAATCAATTACCTCACCCACGCCTACTAAAGAAAAAAATCCTTATCGATCTTTCTGGCGTACTCATGAGCACGCTTACTCTAGGCGGAATAATCCTTGGTTATAGTTGGATTAGCACTTGGGCATTTAGTATTGTTTTTATCATTGCCAATATTCTCCTCTTCTTTGTATGGCCACTTTACAGGCCTGATACGAAAACAGTTAGTTAAATTCTCAGAATTTGCTACAATAGCAAGATACTGATGAATTCTATAAAGTCATATATATCCAAATACGAGCATTATTTTTCCAATAGACGCTTCATAGGCGAGGTTCTAGTCGCATTTGGACTTCTCCTTATCAGTCTCGTAGTAAATTTCTACGCGGGCGTATATGCAACAGAAAAAGCGAGCAACTTCGTAAGCGATATTATACTCAGCAATATTCGAGTCTTTGATGTAGATACCATATTCGTATGGGGACCAGTAGTATTCTGGGCCTATATTGCAATTTTATGCCTTAAGGAGCCCCGAAGAATACCGTTTGTACTAAAAAGTATCGCACTCTTTGTATTGATACGGTCTGTCTTCATCTCTATGACTCACATTGGTCCTTTTCCGGATCATCTCGTCCTTACCTCAAATACCCGAATGGTAAAAGATTTTACTTTCGGAGGTGATCTCTTCTTCTCAGCCCACACAGGTCTTCCTTTCCTTATGGCAATGGTATTTTATAAAAATGTACGCCTTCGTGTTCTCTTTATGCTTACTGCAGTGTTTTTTGGTATTATCGTTTTACTCGCCCACCGTCACTACTCAATCGATGTCCTCTCCGCCTTTTTTATCACCTACGCAATTTTCCACATTGCAGAAATCTTCTTCAAATGGGATCTGAGAGTATTCGATGAAGGACTTCCTATGGTCAAGAGTTAGAGGGTTACTCGTTACTTTTCGAGCTTCATCCCTCGTTCGAGGACACCAACCAATGCATCAAGCTTCATTGAAGCAACTCCCACCACCTGATCAGCTCCACCGTAATAAATAAGAAGCTCACCTTTTTTCACCACCATTCCACAAGGAAACACGACGTTATTGACGATGCCATTTTTCTCATACAATTCTTCGGGCTGGAAGACAGGACCAGTGATGCGCGAAAGCACATAGGCAGGATCTTTAAGATCAAGAAGCACTGCTCCCACACGATAGGTATGATGTTGTTTGGAGATGCCATGATAAAGGAGAAGCCATCCTTTCTTAGTTTTGATCGGCGGAGCTGAAATACCCACCTTTTCACTGTCCCACATTCCAGCACGCGCTCCTAAGATGCGAATACACGTATTGACCTCCCCCTCTTTAAAATTAAGTGAATCAATATAATCACCACAGATCTCACCGGCAATCCTATGAAGAAAGAAGTATTTTCCTTTTATCTTTTCAGGAAAAATACACGCGTCCTTATCATCCACCCCAGCAGGACTCACGAGTACAGGTTTTTCCCATTTCCATTTACGAGACAAGAAATCCTTTTCTGAAATAGAAGTTGCAGCGATTCTGGGGACGTCTATTCCATTATATGCCGTATAGAACATATAAATCCGATCGCCAATCTTAGTAAGCCGAGGGTCCTCGCAGCCAGAATTTCCTCCAGCGACCTTCTTTAATTCAAACTCTTCTCTTGGAACATAGACCGGCTCAGGTAGTCGCTCTATGATTGTTTCTCCATCAGTAGTTACGGCATAGCCAATAGTAGAAGTATTGTCATCTGAGAGTACGCGATACAAAATGTGAATTTTTCCTCCCAGAGCAATAGCCGCGGGATTAAACGCCGCCTTTGATTCCCACTGATGACGCGGGTCGGCTAGGATAATTGGGTTCTTTGACGAGCGTTGGAATACTCCCTGCTTATAGAGCTCTGGGTCCATTGTTGAAAGCAAATCCGTCATATTAACCTTTGCCGAACACGTGGTTGTATCAGCCCCGCCGTAATAAATAATGAGCGTGTCCTTTTCCACCAGCGCACCAGAAGGAAAAACCACGTTTGCCACATCTCCAGAAAGTTCATATGGTTCTTCAGGGGCTAGAATCGGCCCCTTCGTCCTGCCCACTATCTTTCTCGGATCCTTTAGATCAAGCAAAAGTGCCTCAACTCCGAAGATTCGTTCAAAATGATCAGGGTTCGGAAAATAATTCTGAATATGAGAATAGACAAAAAGCCAACCCAAAGGAGTTTTAACAACAGGCGCCCCTACTTCAATATGATCAAATTCATTGCGTCGAGGATCGTCGATTATATTCTTATCAATTTGCAAATGCCATTTGCCCCAGAACTCCTTTGACCAAAGTTCTTCAATATCATCAAATTGAGCGATCGCAACCTTGGCTGGAGGAGTATCAGTATGCGCACTCAGCATGACGGTTATTTTCCCATTGATTCGTTCTGGGAAAAGAGTCATGGCTTTGGCATTGAACGGAGTGACCAGATGTCGCTCAGTAATCTTCTTTAGATCAGGAGAAACAGCCACTGCCACCTTGATACCCTCTGGACCAAACGGATAAGTAGAAAGAGCCGTATAAAAAATATAGTACATTCCTTCAAAATAGGTTACTCGCGGATCTTCACAACCATATTTTTCCCATTCCTCCTTTGGCTCGATCAAAAGTGAATGATTTTTAAAATGTGTTCCGTCTTTGCTTTCGGCAATACCTACCGTAGAGATCTGCTGAGGAGTACGAAGTCGGTCAGGAGCAGAGATAGCTCGATAGAGACCAAGGATCTTATTTCCCTTTTTTATCGGACACATATTGAAAGCGGCAAAAGCTTCCCAATAATGATCTTTGTTTGGGCCGAGGATAGGATTGTGCGGGGTACGTTTTACTACGAACATAAGTACTGATTGATATAATTATTATTAAGAAAAAATGACTGGTGAAATAGTAACGTGAGGTAATGAATCTTGGAGAAGATGCCAAACAAGGTTTTCCGTATCAATGGTCGCGACACAGCCAACCTTGTCTCCTCCGCCATAGTATACATGCAGGACACCGTCAAGCTCAACCGCTCCACCCGGGTAAGCAATACCCGGCTTTCCATCATTCTCATACCACTGGTCAGGAGAGAGGATAGGCCTCTTGCTTCGGGCGATCACTTTGCGCGGATCTTTCAGATCAAGAAGCATTGCACCAATCTTGTACTTTGAAGAATCACGGCGATCGACTGCGTTATAAATAGCGAGCCAACCTTCTTTGGTTTTGATTGGCGACGCACCCATACTGAGCTTCTGACTATCCCAATAAGATCGGCGAGGAGGAATAATATGCTGGCCAGTAAGCCATCGTTTCCCCTCTCCGAATTCAAGATCAGGAACAATGTCTACCATGATGTTCGGCCACATTCGATGAAATACTACGTACTGACCATCTATCTTCTCAGACATCAGCACAACACTCTTGCTTCCTACATTTGGAGGAGACATCAGAGCGGGCTTCTTCCATTTCCATTTCTTTTTTAAAAAATCTGCAACTGAAATTGAAGTAATAGCAGTGCGCATAGGCCAGCTGCCATTATGCGCCACATATGTAAGATAAATAGTATCCTCAATTCTAGTAACTTTTGGATCTTCGCATCCTCCCCAACTTCCTCCTGAAGCAAAGGGATTATACTCTCCGCCAACTAAATTGTTCTTCAAATCGTGCTTGATCTTTTCTGAAAGATCTCTTTCCTCTCTATCAGACGGAAGTTTATGAAGCGAATAGACGGGTTTATTGGCACGCTCATCTATAATGATCCCATCGGAACTTGCCGCATAACCAATACGTGACAAGCCATCAGAACCTACTGCTCGATAAAAAAGGTGAACCTTGTCATTAATAGCCAGTGCGGTGGGATTGAAAGCACCGTCTGATTCCCATTGATGATCAGTAGGTTTTAGGATTGGATTGTGCTGATGTTTTGCAAGAGTAATCTGTTTTCGATGCCGATGATCGGCAAGCACTTTTTCAGAAAACTCAATAAAGCTTACCTCTCCTTCCTGAGATGTTCCGTAGATACGGAGCGTTCTATTCTTTTCTTCTCCTCGCTTCTCCCCACGATTTGCTTGTACCACTCCAATAACAGTAAAATTACCGACCCTATCAAGCGGCAGCTCAATAAGCGGTAGTTCCGTCTGCCAGAGCAATCGTGTAGGATGATCTACTGGGAAAAGAGCTACTCCCATTTTTACAAAACGTTCTTCACCCACCTTTTGATTATGCAAATTTACGTCGGCCAAAATATCAACAGCTACTTCAGATTCATAGAAAATTGCTATAGCATCTTCAACAAGCAATCCTCCTACTACTCTGAAATGAGCACCATCAAAAAAATGCCAATGAGGAATTCGATGAGGCTCTACCACATTCCAACTCTTCGTATTCTTAGAAACAGCAACGCGAAGAACATCTCCGCCGAAATAGACAGCATCACCAACTTCGTCGCCAAGCTCAGGCACGAATATACCATTTGACTGTATCTTTTTTATTTCACCGGCAATTACCCATGTAAGCTTGTCTTTCGTAGCTGCATACACCAATGAAGAACCCGAGGCATCGTGAGCATCGCGACGAAGGTAGGTCATGACCACATCACCTTCATGACAAAAAAATCTAAAATCCCTGCATTTAGAAAGATCCTCTTTCGTCCTGTTTTTATTTCTCAAGACCACTTTCTTAGGCTTTGAGGTAAAACTCGCGCCATCCTTGCTCTCAATCAAAAAAAGCTCGTGCTCGCCCTTGTCAGAAGTCTGACGAACAAGTAAAAAATATCCCTCATCTGATCGTCCCACTGCTAGTGGCTTCTTATATACTGTAGATTCCTTAACAGAAGATTTTACCGTCAGTTTTTTGAGGGGTTTTCTCGCGATCATGCTCTTCCATAATTATCTTCCGTACGAACAATGTCATTTTCATCAAATTCCCCCGTAGAGATCTCCAGCACTTCTACATCATCATTTGGAGCGGACATACGATGGTCTACTTCTTTGCCTACAAAAAATTCATCGCCCTTTTTTGCACCTATCACCTTATCTCCAATACTGATTTGTGGAGTGCCAGAAAGAATTTTCCAAAATTCTTGTCTTAAATGATGATGTTGCAGACTCAGGCTCTCTCCTTTCTTTATGAAAATCACCTTCACTGTAGAAGGTTCGCCCTTATTAAACTGTCTAAATTCTCCCCACGGTCTTGTAACCGTGAAAGGGTAGTCTTTTTCCATAGTATCTATTATAGTACACTTCTTAAGAAGCAACCCCTATGATAGTGTGAATAAGTTTTTTAGTATCTTCTGGTGAATTTACCTGAAAACACTCGATTCCAAGGGGTATTACTGCCGCATCGTTACCGTCCGGATACAGACCGTCACCAACATATACAATACGTTGAATAGATGAGTTTAGGTGCGAGGCAAGTTGTTTCATGCCAAATCCTTTATCAATCCCCTTTCTTGCTATATCAATAGAAGTAGTACCTCCGAAATTAACAGTAAAATCTGGGAGAAGTTCTTTTAGTTTATCCAGAAGAGGGCGACGTTTAATACGCTCAGGATCCCATTTTTCCTTCAATTCGATTGGCGCTTGGCTTCCTAAAGCAGAAAAAGTCACCTGCGTTCCGCGATCTTCGATCATTTCACCATAAATCTTTTTTTCTACAGCAAATCCGGTCTCCGCAAAAGCCTTGTCAAAAGCAGCGAAGATCGAATCACGCTCCTCAGGGGTCAATTTTCTTTCATATACCTGCTTCCATCCATTACGATATTGGTACAGAGCGGCGCCGATCGTCGGCAGAACATAAAAATTACTCAAAAGCTTGTTTTTTTCCTCTTCGCTGTCGTTTCGGCACGGCAAATGATCCAATACCTGCTTCTGAAACTGATTGAACGCCGAACCAGAAATGATTCCAACCTTCTTTTTGGTCAAAAGTTGGCAAAGAAGCTTCCCCATTTCGTCATCAAGCGTCATCCTGCTCAAGGTCAGAGTGTTATCCATATCGAATCCAATAATATCGAACGAATCCGGTTGTATCTCATTTCCTTTTAATGATTTCATCTTTTCATTTTATCCTATCTTATTGCATTATGACAATCCTTGCCCAGCTTACTTACAAACCAGCCGATAACAGGTTATAATAATCCCATTATGAATAATGAAATAACTAATTCTTTTTTTAGCTCCCTCAAACCGTCATTTAAAGGTGACATTGATAGTTCGGAAAAAACTTTGGCATTATATTCGCACGATGCCAGTCTTTTTGAAATTCGCCCAAGGATAGTGATGTACCCGAAAGACAGCAAAGATGTGGAGACTATCGTACGTTTTGTCACTGAGCATAAAAGAGACGACCCAACTCTCTCCATCACTGCGCGATCGGCTGGAACCGACATGTCAGGAGGATCAATCGGCGCATCGATCATTCTCGATTTCACTCGATATATGAACGCCATCATTGAAGTAACTGACGACTTCGGCACCGTACAACCTGGTTGTTTTTACCGTGATTTTGAAAAAGAAACAATGAAGCGCAATCGTGTAATGCCTACCTATCCAGCATCACGTGAAATTTGCGCCGTTGGAGGAATGGTTGCAAATAACAGCGGAGGAGAAAAAAGCATCAAGTTCGGCAAGACAGAGAATCATATAAAAAAGCTAAAAGTTGTTTTTCTTGATGGAAATGAATATCTCGTCGCTCCCCTTACAGAAGCACAATTAAAGGAAAAAATAGCCGCTGGAGAAAAGAGCGAGTCAGGGAAATTCGAAGCTGAACTCTATAAACGTCTCTGGGATTTGATCACTGCTAACTACGACGTTATCATGGCCGCAAAACCAGACGTTTCTAAGAATTCCGCAGGATACTATCTTTGGAACATATACGACAAAAAAACAGGAATATTTGACCTTTGCCGTTTGATCGTCGGTTCACAAGGAACTCTCGGTATCATTACAGAGATCACTTTCGAACTCCTCCCCGTTGAACCATTTTCAAACATGCTCGTAGTCTATCTTCCCGGCCTCACACACTTAAGCGAACTCATCAACGAGATTCTTCCATTTGGGCCTGACAGCGTCGAATCATACGACGATTACAGCATGGAGCTCGCGGTAAAGTTCTTCTTTGATTTCTTCAAACAGCTTGGATTCTTCGGAGCAATAAAGCTCGGCTTGCAGTTCATTCCCGACGCATGGATGGTACTAGCGAGCGGAAAGATTCCTAAACTCATCCTAATGGTGGAATTTACCGGAAATTCTGAACTCGACATTCACACCAAACTAGTGGAAGTAAGAAAACATATTTCAAAGTTCGGCTACAAATCACACATCACTCGAAGCAGTGCCGAGGCTCAAAAATATTGGAGCATCCGACGCGAGAGCTTCAATCTTCTTCGAAAACATTCTAAAGGCAAACGAACAGCGCCATTTATTGACGACATAATCGTAAAACCTGAATTTCTTCCAGAATTCATTCCAAAGATTCAGGCATTGATTGCTGAATACAAACTCGATTACACTATCGCAGGGCACCCGGGCAATGGAAACTTCCATATTATTCCCCTCATGGATCTTGATTCACCTTTTTCTGCTGATGTTATCCTTGAACTCTCCAAGAAAGTCTACTCTCTCGTGCATGAATATCATGGCTCAATAACTGCAGAACACAACGATGGAATCATTCGCACCCCTTATCTTCTTCAAATGTATGGACAGCAAGTGATCGATCTTTTCCAAAAGACCAAGGATATTTTTGACCCGAGTGATATTCTCAACCCAGGGAAAAAGGTAGGCGGGACTTTTGATGACATCCGTAAATACACGGGAACAAAAAAATCAACATAAGTGTTAATAAGTGGGCCCCAAGAAATAACACTTTCTCCGTCCCAAGCTAAGAGTAAGGACTTCGAAAGTGTTTTTCTTTAGGGCTACTTATTTATAACGTTACTTTATTAAGTTCTTTTCCACTATTTCCTTTACGTAAATATCCAAATCTTCCTGTTTCTCAAGCTCTTTTACTGTTACCCAAACATATTCTATATTCTCGGAAATATCGAGGACTGGTTGACCTTTAGTGTCGGCGACGTAAGTGAGACGCACGACATGCTTTTCTGCGTTGGGAATAATATCCTGGGCTTCGATCAAGCGAGGTTCAGAGAGGATTTCAAGCTGAGTCTCTTCTTTTACTTCCCTTCTCAAATTCTCGAACAGTTTGGTACCTGCCTCAATTCTTCCTCCAACAATATCCCAAGAGCCTTTTGTCTTTCCATATTTTTCTGCAGAACGCTTCACGAGAAGGTATTTACCCTCCTCATTTTTTAAGAAAACTTTTACCCCAACTTGTAAAATCATTTTATTGTTTTTTATCTAGCTGTCCGTAATAATTCCACGTATGCACGCTCAACTTTCCTTCATAAGTCTGACAAATCGTGACACCTGTATTTGAGATATAAAAAGAACTCAGAAAATTCTTATAGACTTTCGGCGTGCAATCTTCTCCCATGACAATCAACGCGAGCATCATTCTCATAAAATGACCGTGAGTCGCCACGAGGATGTTTTCTTCTTTCAACCCATCAATATACGCAAGGGCTTTTATACCGCGAGCCTTCAAATCCTCATAGTTCTCTTCGTCAGAATAATGCCAATCGGGCTTCTCGACATAGTTTGTTTTGATCTGATTCATGATCTCTTTAACTTCTGAGTCCTCTTTGGATCGGCCGCGTACTGCCAGAGGTCTCAAAATTTCACGAAAAAGTGGATCGCTCACCAGCCTTACTTTTGTCTTTTTGCTGATTGTTTCAGCGGTCATGAGTGCTCGAGGCATGTCACTTGAGACAATAATATCAAGGGGAACATTCACAAACTTCTCTGCAAGAACTTCTGCCTGTTCCATTCCACGCTTTGAAAGCGGAATATCTACATGCTGATAAGCATCTGATTCATTACCTTCGGTTGATCCGTGTCTGACAAAATATACAGTTTTCATAGATACTTATTATACATAAAAGCCCAATCTATACTATAATCTATCTATGCAAGAAACATGGATAAAAAGCTTTCGTTATGCGCTGACTGGTATGAAAGTGGCCTGGAAAGAAGAACGTAACTTTAAAATTGAGCTTTTTTGCGCCCTAGCGGCAGTAGCTCTCTCGATCCTTCTCAATATCAGTCAATTAGAATTCGTCATTATTATTCTTGTTTCAGGCTTGGTCTTGGCGACGGAATTGCTGAATACTGCACTTGAAGAACTCTGTGATAAATTCCAGCCAACTCACGACAGTCATATTGCAAAGATAAAGGATCTTGCGGCAGCAGCAGTTCTACTCGTATCCCTTACTGCCCTGACTATTGGAATCATAATCTTCGGATCACATCTGTTTTAAACTTTCATGAAAAATGTCGCTCAAAAAATCGTAAAAAAGGGCATGGTCTTTGGCGTCTTCGATGGTCTTCACGAAGGCCATAAGCATTTTTTATCCCTCGCCGCCAAGCAATGCAAAAAATTAATCGTAGTCGTTACCCCATCCAACATCGTAGAAATCTTAAAAAATCACCCGCCCAAATACAGCTACGAGGAACGAATAAAAAAGATTGCTCTTTTTGATCCATCATTTGATGTAGTCACGGGAGACACAACCCTTGGCCAATGGAACGTACTGCGAGATCATCGTCCTGACATGGTTTTCCTTGGCTACGACCAAAAAGCTCTCGCGGCCGAACTTGAGAACAGAGCGGTTCCTTTCATTTTTCTTGACCCTCATTCCCCAGATAAATACAAATCAAGCCTACTTAATAAGTAGGCTTGATTTGCTTGACTACAACTTAAACTTTATTTAAGTGGATTTTCTCCTCGGATGATTCGGATCAAAAAGAAAATGATCGCGATGATCAAGAGAATATGAATGAATCCTCCTAACACTGGGAAAACGATAAATCCAAAGAGCCATAGTACGAGCAAAATAATTGCGATCGTTGTAAGCATGATAGTAAAAGATTAGCTGCTAATACTGTGTATTTTATCACATTTTCTATATAATAACCAGGTGAATCACGCAAAAAACAAAGCTCTCGAGAAAATCCTTTTTCGCCTCGCCCTGCTAATTTTTATCTTCTCTTTCATTTCTCTCATTGGTCTTTATGGCCTTGAGCGTTCGCTCATTGCGAGCTACAACAGTCTTCAATCTCCCCAGATCAAAGATCGTCATGGAGCGATCATTTCTACCCTTCCTAATGCAAAACAACAATATAGCGATTATCTAGAAAATGTTCCTGACAATATTAAAAAACTGCTGCTAAAAAAAGAGGACCGCTATTTCTATGATCATCCCGGAATAAATCCCGTGAGCATTCTGCGTGCAACTGTAAACTACATTATTCATGGAAAAACAGGCGGCTCAAGTACTCTTACCCAGCAACTAGCAAAAAACCTTCTTGGAAACGAGCAAGACCGGACCTTCGTAAATAAATTTAAGGAACTGCTCTACACGCTCAGCCTTGAGACCTTTTTATCAAAAGACTGCATCCTTGCCATGTATGCAAACACCGTATCTTTAGGTAATGAAGTGCAAGGTTTTAAAGAAGCAAGCGCCGTATATTTTGGAAAAGAACCTCAAGATCTCACCGACACGCAAACAGTCATGCTCCTCGCCTCTCTTTCCAGCCCGAGCAGTCAAAATCCATGGAAAACAGTTCCGAATAAAATTGGGTCCGAAAATCTAGCAAAGCAACTTGGGGTAAATTTTGATAAGAATAATGCGGTAGTAAAAAATACTAGCTATCATTTCAGTACCGATACAAACTTCGAGCTTTCTACTATGGGACAAACCTGCACGAAGACATGCACCACCACCCTCGACGAGGGACTTACGGACAAACTCCGCGCTATCATTAATAAGTCTATTTATGATGCCTGGGATACCGGCGCAAGAAATGCCGCTGTAGTAGTAATCAAACTTCCAGAAAATGAACTATTAGCAATGGTAGGAAGCCCGGATGTTACCAATGACTCCGATGGCCAAAACATCAATATGGCCATTCAGCCGCGACCAATAGGATCAACAGCAAAGCCGTTTATTTATCTCAATGCCTTCGAAAAAGGTCTTCGTCCTTATACACTTGTAGACGACCGTGAATATAAATTCCCTATTGCTACTGGCTATCCGCTTTATCCAAAGAACTATGACGGTACCTACCAAGGCATAGTGAGCCTCCATTATGCACTTTCAAACAGTCTCAATGTACCGACAGTCAAAACTCTCCAGTACGTAGGCCTAAATGATTTCTATCATTTCCTACAGAATGGAATAGGGTTTAAACCCCTGCAAGACCTCGATACCTATCAATATGGAATTGCCCTCGGAGGTTTGGAAATGGACCCCCTCACCCTTGCTTCATTTATAACTCTCTTTCCAGAGTACGGCGTATTAAAACCGCTCAAGCTTTACAACAACAAGGACGGTAAACCGCAAAACATTCTCCCTCCAATGGGAAACCTTCTTAATGAGAAAGTTATTGCTGATCCAAAATTCACCGAACTGGTGACAAAAGTATTAAACGATCGCAAGACAGGAGTAGAACAATTCGGCCTTGAAAGCAACCTCAATTTACCTCAGGATAATTATGCAGTGAAGACAGGAACATCAAGAGACTACCATGACAGCTGGACCGTTGGATACACACCCGATTTTGCTGTGGTAGTTTGGTTTGGCAACGCCAAAAACACCGCCCTTAAACAAGTGACCGGCGAACAAGGCGCGGGAAAGATCTGGCACGACACAATGGAGCTTCTGATGAATTCTGAGTATAACAAAAAGACTCCTTTTGTATTCAAAGATATTCGAGGCTTTATGATAAACAACAACATAGACTACGGACTGCCAGATGACGTCGTCAGTCAGCACACAAATGTTCTTCTCAATCAGGACACTGACCTCATTACCTCTCCCCATGCAGATGATACTATTCTTCTTGAAGCAGGCACTTCAATTCCCCTTCGGTCACCTCAGAATGTCACCTGGTATTCAAATGACACTCCAATTGGCCAAGGAACCGAATCGCATTTAACTCCTTCTGCCGTCGGCAATTACACAATAAAAGCCACAGATCAAAACGGAAAATCACAATCAATTACAATACAGGTAATAAAACAGTAGGCTTGAAAGAAAATCAGTACTGTACTATCATTTCAGCGGAAACACTGCAAAAACACATTTACATATGACTATGGCAACCATACTGACAAAACAGATTCTCGTTATTGATCGCACTCAAGAATTCGACCCTGGTTCAATTTTTAATCCGGCACAATGGGCACAAGGAATAACGACTCAAAAGACAAGAATTAGAAGGACCTGGGGCAGTTTTGAACCCGAGTTTCAACAGAAGATGGATCAGGTCGAACCTAGTCTTCTCACCCTCGAGCAGACTTCGCACACTATTGACGGAGCAACCGCAAGCGGCCTTAGAAGGCTCGGCGCGATGCAGAAAAAACTGAATCAATTCATCTTTCCTGATGGCCTCATTTTCGCTGCACTGCTTGAACATCCCCAGCTTATTCCGGCATGGTGGAAAGTTCCTGAACGTTCCATAACGTTTGATGGGGAAATAATAATACTAAAAGGGAATCAATTATGCGTAGGTGCGCTCCGTTGGATCGCAGAAGGAGACACGTGGATACCCGAATGTCTCCCTTTGGGCCAACCTTTCCCAAAAAGTTTTGTATCTGCCGCATTGCCAATTAGCCACTAGGGACAAGGTCCCCGTACTGAGTGATACTCAAAAACCGCAAAGGACAATCTTTGCGGTTTTTTTATTGTACTTCTATAGCTACTGAGTCACCTGGAAAATTTCTCCACCTGTACGTCCAAAGTTTTCTGGGAAATAAAGTTCGCTTGCTACTGCAGGAAGATGCTGGAATGATCCAGGCGTCGTGGCACGTAGGTAATATTCATAAGTATATTCACCAGCTGGCAAATACTGACTGAACAAATGTAGTCGATCATTGAGCAACTCCTTATAATCTGGATACCAACTATTCTGGACCGCTAACCTATTAGCATCATCATTCGGTCTAGTAGGATCAATACTTACTGTTCCGCCAGCTCTTGAGGTATCGCCAACGATTGAAGACTGGTCTTCGGTAGCCAAATCAAAGTTGACCAGTTCAAAGCCTGCAGGAATGAAATCTTCAACTGAGAAGAAATGACGATCCTCAGGATTAATAATTGTTAACTTGCCCTTAATAACATCGCCAACTTTCGTAGAGCGAATAGGATTCTGCTCTTTGGTGTCAGTCAAACTATACAAGTTTCGTTCTATCGTAATCCCCTCATCTCGAGGCGCAAGCTGGTCCACTGGCAAATAATACTTGAGACTCATGTCGTAGTAGAAATTATTCTTCAGTGAATTATTATTTGTTTTTTCGAAAGTAAGCGTCTGTGTTTTATTTGGAGTAAACATTGAGATTGGAAAGAATTTTTCAGCAATCGAAAGAATATTTGTGCTAGAGAAACTTTCAGTATCTATGGTCTTATCATCCAATTTAAGGGCGAGACTGAAGTCAGATTCTGTCTCATGCTTCCAATTTAAGTAATCAGTAAAAGCATCGACTACAGCAAGCGTATTACTCGTAGTACTCCATGAACCATCTGAAGCACGACTCGCCAAGAGCCAGCGGAGCAGTTTATCTGTCTGAGAATAAGGATTTTTTGCTGCGACCAAAGCCTTCAGGAAGAGCGCTGTGTCACTTACAGAAGTTTCGTAATACTGCCAAGTGACATTTTGTGGATTGGTCTTTACGTATGCTCCTCTCGAATCTATTGCTACTTTATTTTCAAGAGAAGTGAAGATACTGCTCGTAAACGATGCTCCATATCCTTCATTGAGAGAAAGAAGAGCGAGATAAGCTAAGCTTTGATTGCTTGCCTTTTCATTAATGTAAGCAGAATCGGTGTAGGTCATAATACGATCATGAAGCTCTGACTGGGCAGACACTGCACCCACTCGTGAAAGAACGTAAGCACCGCTGATAAGGGTATCTATCTTGTTTGGATTATTTCTGTATGCATAATCGGTATTGTTCAATAAAGTAGAACTTACGAATTGCGCAGCATTCGTAATTACATCTTGTCTAACGGCATACCCAGCCTCTTTCATATTCTGAAGTGAATCCAGTGTATCTATAGTGAGATAAAGATCTGAAGGCAACCCCTTATAGTAAGCAAATCCCCCATCAGGAGTCTGCTCATCATAAATTTTGTTCAATCCAATAGTTGCAATATCCGCGGCAGTGTAGGATTGACCGTCTATTACGACAGGAGGAAGGTTAAACTTGTCACCTACATTTTTGATAGCTAACCCCTTCTCTACTACTGCCAACGCACTTAATTTACTTGCCAATTGTTCAGTACTTCCATATGGATACTGCACAAGATATTTCAAAGCATCAGAGAGAAATACAGCCAGTGTAGCGCTGCTCTTTACCGTCAGGCCACCATGGTCAGGAAGAACTGAGTCAGGCACAAAGACATATTCCTTAGCCATGTCTGCATTGGTAGAATTTGACGTCGCCACCGCTTCATATGTACTGTTTTCGGTAATAGAAATGCTATTATCTACGGTATCATCATACTGTGCATTTTTTGCAGAAAGGGTAAACACATGTTCTCCTTGTGACATACTCTGAGGAGCCTTCACTTTGAAATACACAGTTGCAGTATCTCCCGCCTTTATAGTCTGTGTCTGTTGTGAATCGCTTTCAAGAACAAGAGTCTTACTTGCAAACGAAACATTCAATGTTTGGGTACCCTGTGTCTGGTTAAATATTTTTCCACTCACAAAGAATTCATCTCCTGGGATAACAAAATTTGGATGGCTTGGCACTACCATGACATCTTTCTGCTCTGTAAGCTGAACGTAATTCACTCCCACTTTCGTATCCTGAGTAATACCAAGCGATTCTACCTGCCACTCGGTTAAGTTATCAGGCAAGATGAACGAGACCGTAGCAGAACCATTTTGATCGGTCTCTACGTCTGCTTGCCAGAATGCAGTGTCTTTGAACTCACCGCGCTTCTTTGTCGCGAGATCACTCGCGTTACCTCCATCTCCTCCCTTTGTGCCAGTTGGTATTTCTGCTTCTTGAAGAAGGTTCTTTATATTTATGCCCGTGGTAACTGCCATTTGAAATCCATCGTAAAAAAAGAGCAGCGGATCTTTTTTAGGATTACCTTTCAGTGCGAGAACGCTCATATCAGCGACAGCAACTGATACCTCAGCTGGCACGCGTTTGTTTTGAGCATCACTCGTAGTGATCTGCAGAGTTACCTTCTCTCCAGGCAAATAAGATTTTTTATTGGACTGGACATTAATCGTGAGAGCATTATCCTGACGATTTACATTAAACTCAACTTGTCCAAACTTCACTGCAGGATCAGGAGAGAGAAGCAACGCTGATACGTACACGTTCGGAATATCCTCACTCTTTATTGGAAATTGGTATTCGTAGACATTTTGGTTTATATCAACAACTTCATAACTAAAAATTCTGCCGCGCTCAACCGTAATGAGAGCCTTTGCCCTTGGGAAAGAGTTCTGAATGATCACTTTTGCAGTGTCTCCTGTATTTAATTCAGTTTTCTCGGCAGTTATATCGAGAGTAGCATTATTTGTATCGCGCACAGAAGCAGTACCTGCACCGTAAACATAAAGATACGTAGAACTCTTGATTATATTGCCTGCATTATCCTTTCCTTGAACATCTATCTCGTATTCACCCGCATCATTGAGAGACATCTGCTCGGTGTAATCCCCTTTTCCATCAGTACTAATGTTCTTATTTATTACAGGAGTAAGTACTCGTTCCGAACGATCATAAAATCCGCCGTCCACTTCCTGACGCTTGTAGGAATTCCATTCAACTTTATTCACCACTACATTGATACCACCCTCTCTCGCTGGCTTTCCTTGAGTATCAACTGTCTTTACTCTCAAGGCAAAAGATTCTTTCTGAGCAATAAAAGCAGGATCGGCTTTTACGCCTACATAATACTGACCACGATGAACAATAAATGATTTTTCAAAACTTACTGACTTACCCTGCTTATCTACAATAGTCCCGTGAAGAACGATAATCTTGCTTTGATCTCCATCCTGACCCTTAAACAAAGTGTTGAAATCAAGACTTTGACTAAGTTTCACATTACCTTGCGAGTCCAGGACAGCTTTCCCATTTTTAATAAAAGTGTCTCCGTAGCCACAGCTGTAACAGTCATACCATCCGCCGCTGAAGTCAAAATATTCATCCTGATAACGGTCGAAATAATAATTCTGCGCAGTGAGACTGTAATTCAATGTTCCCCCATCGAGAGGCACGCCAAAATAATACTTTCCAGAAATCGTGAAGTTGGCATTGTCGCCGGCAATATATTCATCTTTATCAGAAGTGGCCGTTGCTTCAAAAGCCGCTCCGGTGTAATCCTGAACTTCAAAATTACCCTGTTGATTAAGTGCGGTAAAGTAGTAGCTTCCAAGCTGTGCATCTGAAGGTAAGACGATACTGGTATTAAATGTGCCATATTTGCTAACCGCAACTTTCTGCTTGAGTATACTATCACCGTTACTATTGAAAACCTGAAGATCAACACTTGTTTCTGGAGATTTCTGATAGATACCGTCAAAATCTAATCTAAAGAGTCCTTTAATAAATACTTCCTGACCGGGTCGATAAATTGGCCGGTCAGTATACATATATATTTTCTGCTCATCGTATGCCGCTCCAGCATAATTAAGATCATCTGCCCAAGAAGAAACAATCGCTGAATCATCGCCGCTTGTCACCACTGCACCGGCAACCTCTTGAATAAGAGGAAACGTCGCTATGCCCTGAGCATTGGTGACTGAAGATTTTGCAAATTGAAGTGGCGGATTGTCCTGATCAACTGAACCCGCAGTGTTGTACACCTTCACCGTAGCACCAACAACAGGAGCAAGTGTATGAATCTGACTTACCCAATAAAGATTACCCTGATTGGCTGTATTGACCGCCTCCTGACTTGAGCCGGAAACAGTACTGTACTTTGTCCAATTAACTTTCTTCTGCCCTACTGCAAGGTTAGTGACACTAACGTATGTCCTTTCATAAATCTGATTGCCGTCGGTATCTTTGTAGCGAGGATTGCTAAACGTGAGAATATAGTGTCCGCGCGTATCAGAAAAGTACTTGGAAAGATCGACTTGAAAATAATTATTGACCCAAAGATTGGCTGGCACGCTTATTGTGTCATCCTTGCTTTCTATACATGACAATGACTGACCAGATGTAGTATTGCCGGGCTGATTGGAAAGATAATTGAGAAGTTTTGCAGGGTCAGTTTTACAGATATTAAGATCAACATGATCAAAGTTTTCTACTGCGTAGGTAAACTTGGTCTTATCTGGAGTAGTGACATTATATATTTTTTGCAGACTATGGAATCGCAAATAAAATTCTGGCGCCTTCTGAGTAGTAAATGAAAGCTGTCTAGTAATTTTTTGTCCAAACATATCGAAAAGAGAAATATTGAGCGTATAACTCTTTTCAGGAAGCAGACCATAGTGAATATCGTTGACATACTGTCCGGGCGCACACACAGGGTTAGGATTATATTCATTTGCCACAGCAAGATAAGGTTCATCAAAACGACCGAATACCATATACTTATCTGCTTTTACTGAGGCATAAAAATCCGAAGCGGATAAAGGCTTCAACGGCACGTTGGTACATAATATCAAATCAGTTATGCTTGCATTAGAATCATTGTTAGCCGGCACGGACTTGATCACCCTCGGCATTGGATATACTGCCAAAGTTTCTGAGAGCGCATCCTTGTTGAGCTGTAATCCATCCGGATTTACCAATTTTCTAAGATTGACAGTAATCGTTTCTCCCCGTGCAAACTGAGTCGGATCAAAAGTAAAAATAATAGTTGATTTATCATCTACTTTTTCACAAGTACCCTGATCAACTGTATATTCATAAGGATCATTGCTCTGACTTGGATCAACTTTGCATTTTGTCGCATAAATTATTTTCTTCAACCCTTTTGCACTAATATCGCTTCTATTTAAATCAATATCTTCAAAGAAAGAAATGGTTGCAGTACCGGATGGATCAAAGAGGACTGGAGATGCAAGAGTGGTACTTGCAGATTGTGCGGTTATATCTTTAATCAATCCAGTTACCTGCACATTTGAGATCATTGGATTACTTAGGGAAATATCGCCCCCTACAGGATAGGCGGCAGAAAGCGTTGCAGTATAGCTAGTAGAAAAATCCCACAAATCTGAACGTCCGAGACTGTCTTTCTTCGGATAAACACTTATGACCGACTGGTCCTCCACCTTTTGACTATTTCCATTGTTGTCATACACAATCTGTGAGCCGTATTTAACGTCAAATGGTATCTGAGTGTAAGTTGTACTATTGGTCAATGTCAGATTTCCAACAATCTTACTTATGTCTACCGGCTGATTGAAGTGAAACTCTATCGGTTGATTATAACGAATACTGCCCGAACTTGCCGACTGAAAACGAAGCGGTCGAGTAGTAAACTTCTGGGTCATCCCGGCCACAGACAGCCCATCCATAGAAACAAAACCGGAGTTTACCGCGATAGTATAATGAGTCGAACGAACCAAATTGGTGGCAGGAATAAACTTTAGCGTTCGAGTACTGATCCACTTAAACTTTCCCTCTGTCTTAGGTGTAATGGTAATTGGAACATTTATACTTTCCAGATCGGACAAAGTGGTAAGGGGTACCATTGGGCGATTGAAAACTACCGTTATCGAAGACGACTCGTCAGCTTCACTACCTGCCTTAGGAAAAATGTCAGAGATCTGAGGATTTTCATCTGCTATGAAATCCTTGGAAATTTGACCGTCCGATGTTTTTAGCGTGGCTGTATAAAAATTACCGATTTGTAATTTTTCATCAGGCTGAAAGGAAATTTCTTTTGCATCAGGAACATTTTGCCATGTTCCCTTAATCACCGGCGTAAAAGTAACGTTCTTCTGAGCATCTTCCTTAGTGATTCCAGCAGGAAGATTGAGCACGATCGGCGCACTTTGAGAAACCTTATCATCTACGAGTGTGTAGACTTGGGAGTAGTGAGGTTTAAAAACAGCAAGATTACTTTTTTCTATAAAAATACCGATAATGATGACGAGCACAAGAATCGCCGAAACAATCAACACCCTCCCCTTCGCGCTTTTAAAAAATTCAACGCCCATAATAAAAAAATGAGTAAATAATAACAATAAACCCCAACAATACGTGACATAACTATAACACAGGAGAAGCCTTCTTTTAAAGACAAATTTCCAGATTCCATACAGATTAATCTTACATAAAAACATACAAAAAAGCGTCTTGCTGGTCCTCACTTCTTG
>JARIHA010000082.1 GCA_029288475.1 Candidatus Tayloriibacteriota bacterium
AAATAAGACTGGCAGAATTCAGCAAGCCAAGCTTTGAGTATCAATTTTTGGCAAAGGATATTGAGAATAAGATCAAGCAGGGAGTTTCGCCTGAGTCGATAACCGTCCTTTACAGAGACAACAAAGACTCTCTTGGACCGAAACTTTTTTTAGATCAAGCTGGAATTCCAGCTATTGTTCATTCGGATAACGACTTATTTGCCGATGAAGATATTCACAAGCTTGTATTGATTCTCCGTGCGGTAAATGGATTTGGTAACAATGATCTACTGGCGCCGGTGCTCTTTATTGACTTTTTATCCATCCTTCATCTCGATGCATATAAGATACTAAAGGCCGCACGTACGGGCAGTTTGTACGATATCCTAAAATCAAATGATCATCTTGTGAATGCTCGTGTTGAAAATGTTGATGCGATGCAGGTTTTTTATCAGAAATTGGCAGGATGGAGTCAGGCTGCAAAGAATAAGGGATTGATCGCTGCCTTTGAGTTCATTGCTCACGATTCTGGTTTCGTAAGCCACTTAATCTCGTTGCCGAACTCATTTGAAAAGCTCGCGCTCTATGAGTCGTTCCTTAATCAGGTGAAGAATACAGTAGAGCGACATAAGCAATGCAGGCTTGCCGACTTTATCGGATTTTTGGACACGCTTGCTTTGCATGAAATGTCGGTAAAATCTCCAAGCATCGGTTTTGTGAAAGGAAGAGTCAATCTCATGACAGCCCATAAGTCCAAAGGGCTTGAGTTTGATGAGGTGTATATTATCGGTGCCTATGATGGTCATTGGGGCAACAAACGGCATGCGGCGCATTTTGTCATACCAAGTAGTGTTTCTGGAGCCAAAGGTGACCTGAAGAAGGATGAAGAGGAAGATGGCCTCAAGGATGAACGTCGATTGTTTTATGTGGCCCTAACTCGAGCAAGAAAGAGTATCACGGTCACGTTCTCTTCAGAAAGCGATTCAGGTAAGCATCTTTTACAAAGTCAGTTCATTACAGAGATAGACTCTCGGTTTATTGAGCCTATTGGGGTAAGGGACATTGAAGATCAGCTCGGCAGTGCGGCCCTGCTTAAGCCGCTCAAGAATGCCATCGGTATTGATATAAAAGATAGGGAATATCTGACACAACTTTTCTTGGAACAGGGCTTTTCTGTAACTGCATTAAATAATTATCTTGAATGCCCATGGAGATATTTTTTTCTCAATCTCATTCGTATTCCCAAGGCCGAGGAAAAACAGCAGCTTTATGGAATTGCCATGCACGATACTCTTAAGGACTTTTTCAATAAAATGAAGATCAATGAGGTCATGCAAAAAAAAGACCTGCTTGCACTTTTTGAGAATTATCTTTCTCGTAAGTACATTGAATTGCATGATTTCAATGCTCTTTTGAAAAAAGGAAAGGAGGCCCTTGATGGCTATTATGATGCCTATGCTTCAACCGCATATCACCAAGTGCTCAATGAGTTTTCCATTGCAGGTGTATTTTTGCCAATTCGTCATGATGACACGGAGCAAGATTTAGTGCTTAAAGGCGCACTTGATAAGCTCGAACTTCTTTCGGATGATTCAGTCAATGTGGTTGATTATAAAACAAAGAAGCCGATGACTCGCAATGAGATTCAGGGTAAGACAAAGAATGGCGAAGGGAACTTCTATCGACAACTCGTATTCTATAAGCTCTTGCTTAATCGTTTTGAGAATGGCAAATATAAAATGTCTTCAGGAGAGATAGATTTTATCGAACCTGATGAAAAGGGGCGCTATAAGAAGGAAAAGTTTATCATAACAGATGAAGAGGTCAAAGAGCTCGAGGCTGTTATTGCGGCAAGCGCGCAAGAGATCCTTTCTTTCTTATTCTGGAACAAACGCTGTGAAGAGACAGACTGTGAATACTGTGGAATGCGCACAATGATGGGCATATAATAAAAAAACCGCCAGCTGCCTGGCGGTCGTGTTGCTAGTTTCTTTTTTACTTTGCTTTCGCGATACTAACTCATGATCAGCGAAATGGCGCGATTAACCAAAATATCCGTTACGCCGATTTGCTGCAGTTTAATGATGATGCCCAGCTCATTTTCTTTGAGAACCACAGATTGAAGTGCAAACCACCCTGGAGTTGTCAGCGGTGATTTAGTAGCGCCTTTCAACCCGCCAATGATCTGTGCTGCGCATTCAAGTTGAGCTTCCGGTACGTTTGCCATAAGCAAGACATGCAAGGAAGCTTGATGGGCGCCCTTTAGCAGGCGGGCAAGGTAGCCAATGTGAGCCGATTTTTCGGGGTCTTCATAAGATCCTCTGCTTGCCACCAACATGGTTTTTGATTCCATGATATCGGCAATAATCCTCAAGTTATTTTGACGCAACGATTCACCACTTTCAGTCACGTCGATAATCGCTGAGGCCCCGAAAGTGGTTTTTCCTTCAGTATTCCCGTGAGATCTCTGCACAGTGATGTCGGGCCTTTGATGTTTTGCAACATACTGTCTTGCCAAATCAACATATTCTGTAGCGAGAATCGATCCTTCCGGTAAGTCCTTGATTGTTTGAAATTTCGAATCGTTTTTAACCGCAAGCACAATCTTTACTGGTCTATTACCACC
>JARIHA010000094.1 GCA_029288475.1 Candidatus Tayloriibacteriota bacterium
GTGGGCTCGGAGATGTGTATAAGAGACAGGATATGTATCGCTTAGTTTTGATTTCTCTAGGAAATATCGGTCATGAGAAATAAGGAGGATAGTCCCTTGGTACTGATCGAGTGCATCTTCCAGTGCTGCCAATGCCTCACTGTCCAAATGGTTTGTTGGTTCATCAAGAATGAGAGTGTTTACTGCCAATAGGGTGAATACTGCAAAGAGCAATCGTGCTCTTCCCCCCGGACTCAGAGCAGAAATGGAATGACGTATCTGCACTTCAGAGAAGCCGTATTTTTGAAGTACATTGTATGCATCATGCATCTCAATGCCGGTTTTCTCCATCAAATAGTCGATCACAATCTCATTTCGTGGCAGACTTTCGTGCTCTTGAGTAAGATTTCCTATCTTTATTCCAGAACCGATTTTTACTTCTCCAGATTTAGCGGCTAGTTCCCCGGCAATTGTTTTAAGGAGAGTTGTCTTGCCTGAACCATTCAGTCCAAGAATGCCAATTCTCTTGCCAAAGCGAATAGAGAGCGTTACTGGACCGATTGAAAAGTTTTTGTACCCAGCAATTACATCTTTTAATTCAATGTAAAGGATTCCTGCGGCATATTCAGGATTAAGTGAAATTTCAAGAATATTTCTTTCGACAGGTTTCTTGATCACTTCGATCTGCTCGAGACGTTTTTCCACTGCCTTCATTCTTTTACCAGATTTCTTTGAGCGATCCCTCTTGTATCCCTGCAAAATCTTGTCATTATCAGTCCCTACCCATTTATTTGCACCCTCGGCACTGCTTTGCTTGTTTTTTATTTCCGTACGAAGCCTTTCCATCTCTTCCTGCTGGAGATCGTATTGTTCTTCAAGAGTTTTTCTCTTTTTAAGTGAGTTTTCTATGTAGTCAGAATAGATTGCGTTGTTGATTGTTGCAGAGTGTGAATCCCACTCGATCTCAATTATCTTTGTAGCGATCTTATCTAAAAATCGTCTATCGTGGGAAATAATAATGCATGCTGATTCTGATTTGCTTAGAAAATCTTCAAGCCAAATGAGGGCAGGAATATCAAGATTGTTGGTTGGTTCATCAAGGAGAAGTAGGTCGGGATTTTGAAGAAGGATTGCAATCAAAGCAATTTTTGTTTTTTGCCCGCTGCTGAGATCAGAAATCTTACTCTCGAGATTGATACTTTCCATGCCGAAGCCAGCAAGCATGACCTGAAGCTCATGCTCTTTCTCGGGACGAAGGTGTGCGGTCATTTTTATATAGTCACCTACCCCTTGGTTTTTCATTCCGCTGGCATCTTGGGCCATATAGCCGACCATCAGGCCTTTTTGGAAGTGAAGGGTGCCAGAATCAGCCTCTTCGAGGCCTGCAATAATTTTGAGAAGGGTAGACTTTCCTGCCCCGTTATAGCCAACAAGCGCTATTTTCTGGCCTTTTTCGATGGAAAATGAGATATCCTTAAGGACTGTATTTGCCCCATAACTCTTTGAAATGTGGGAAAGCTCTAGCATAGTGGCTCTATTGTAGCATGCTTTAATTAGGCCGCATCAAGTTCAATATGGAAAAGAGAACCCTTTCCTTCTCCTGGTGATTCCACCCATACTCGCGCATTTTTATGTGCCTCTACCATTTGTTTTACTACATAAAGACCTAGTCCTGTACCGCTTACATTGGTAGAGATACCATTCTTTGTTCTGCTGAACTTAGCAAAGAGTTTTGGAATATTTTCTGCAGAAATTCCAACCCCAGTGTCTTTCACCGTCAGGAGAATCTTTTTTGTTGCGTCGTTCTTTTCAAGGGTCATGGCAATGGAACCTTTTGGAGTATATTTAGCAGCATTGTCTACAATGTTTATAATTGCTTGTTTCATTTTTCCTACATCCATCATGGTCATGTAGTTTTTACTTTTATTATATTCAAATGAGAAAGCCAATCCCTTTTTCTGTATACTCGGGGACAATTCGTTTACCACCTGAGTTACCAGGTCAGCAACATTTGAAAGAACAAAGTCGTATTTCATTCTTCCCTGTTCGATACGTGAAATATTGAGGAAGTCGTCGATCATGATTGCCATGCTTTCACTTGATTGAAAGATGACATTGATTGCATTCTTTAATTCTCCAGTGATGATGCCGAAACTTCCTTCAAGAATAAGTGAAGAGTAGCCTTTTATGGCCGTTATCGGTGCACGTATTTGATGTGAGGCGATGGAAAGGAATTCTGATTTAAGCTGATCCAATTCCTTTAGGCGGTCGTTCGCTTTTTCGAGATTGGCGTTTGCTTTCTCCAGGTCTATTGCCAATTTTTCGATTTTTTCTCTCTGTTGAACTTCGTGAACAACACTTCTGATCAAGAATATTCCCACTACGACCGTTAGTACAAAAAGACCGCCATTGATCAAAAGTTCTTGCACGTCCGCTGATATGATTGTTCTAATAAGAATAAGGCTCCATAGAGAAAATACGAACATTTCAGTAACGATCACTTTTACCTTGAATAGCCCGTGTTTTAAAATGGCCGTAACGATGCAAATGAGAAATATTGAAAAGCTCAAGTTGTCTATCGAGGTGTATTTGAGCGTATGATAGAGCACTGGAACAATAAAACTTACTATAGATGAAACAGCGGTAAAGAAAATAGCTCCCGTAATTATATAGCGTATCTGACTTCGTCTGATCGCATTCTTTTCTTTGAAAAGTTCTCTAAAGAAAATATAA
>JARIHA010000107.1 GCA_029288475.1 Candidatus Tayloriibacteriota bacterium
CGGCAGCGTCAGATGTGTATAAGAGACAGACGTTCGGTAGCAAGAGTCTGACCAGCCGCGCCGTTTTCTTTTGAAAGGATTCCCGTTGCAAAGAAGGCATCGCGAGCATCCCAAGGATTGGGCGGCTTATCCCCTGTAAGAGCCGCTATTTTATCCTGATATAAAACCCAGGTAGACGGGATGAACTGGGCAGGACCCATCGCACCCCCATATCCATACCATGGTTTCTTTGATACTGGCATATTGTCAGGATTAAGACCTAAAGCTGAACAAATTGTTTGAAAAGGTACCGTATCGCGTGGAGCCTTCATATCTACTTTCCAATTACCAGTTCCCACGTTTGCTCCTAAGTCGGACTCTTCGGCAATGATACCGAGAATGAAAGCTGGGCGAACACCAGTTTTTGTAGATACTTCTTTTGCGTACTGCAGAGCTTTTTCAAATGGAATGGCGGCAGAACCGTTCAAAGAAAAGAGTTCTGCACGAATGGAGGCGGCGGTCTGCTGCTTTTGTTTTAATATAGTCTGATACTGAGCTTCTACACCTTTTGAAAGAGCGACAATCTTATTCTTCTGCGTCTCATCTTGCTGCATTCGCTGCTGTTGAAGCTTCTGAATCTGCAAAAGCTGGACCTGCTCGTCCTTCTTGTCTTGAAGAGCACTTTCTTCGGTCTGAGTAGTATTCTTGTCAGTACTTATTTGATCGTAAGAGTCCTGTAGTGCTCCTTTTATGGAAGAATATGAATCGATATCGGCGAAAAAGTCTGCGAATGTTTTGTTGGACAAGACCACTTCAATAAGTGAGGAAGAATCAAGATCATTGGTCTTTCGAAGAAGATCGGCCAAAGAATCTTTTTCCCGGTCAATCTTATCTGAAAGTACTTGGATGGTACCCTGTTTGCTCGTTATATCGTCAGTCAACGATTGAATCTGAAGATTGCGAGCCTGAATACTAAGCTGGGCCTGTTTGATCTGAGCATCGAGGATAGCCACGTCTCGCTGAAGGGTTTCGCGCTGATTGGTTTGTTGGGTAAGAATGGTTTGTTGTGCGGCAATCTGCTTATTAAGATCGTCCAACTGGCTTTGAAGCTGGGCTTTCCTAATACTTACCGCATCCGTAGCTGTAGCCTGTGCTGACACATATGAAATGGGAAAAAGGGAGGTAAAGAGGACGGCACACAGGGTGAAAATAAAAAATCTGCGCAGATAAAGCATCGCCCTATTATAGCAAACCTCAGCGGTTTAAAGAATACAAAAAGCCCCTTTCGGGGCTTTTTGTATTGAATGTAAATAAGATTATTTCTTCTCCTTGGTGTCCTTCTTTGCGTCCTTGGCATCCTTTGCCGGAGCGGCAGCTGCAGCACCTTCTGCACCCTCCTCTTCCTTCTTTCCCTTCTTCTCCACCTCGATAGCTGAGAGGTCTGGAGCAACTGCTACCTCTTCCTTCTCTTCTACAGGCTGAGCGACTGAAGCTACTACTTCATCAGCCTTTTCCTTAAGTTCTACGCCAGCAGGAAGAGCGATGTCTTTTGCGAGAATTTGGCTTTCAAATGTAGCGAGCGCTGCAATATCAATGTCGATGTGCTGAGGAAGATCCTTAGGCATTGCCTCGATCTTGAGCACGTGGAGCACCTTGACCAAAATACCTCCGAGTTCTTTCACTGCACCTGCAGTTCCAATAAATCGAAGTGGTACTGAGATTTCGAGCTTCTTTCCCTTCTCAATAGCGTAAAAGTCAGCATGTCGGAAAGCACTAGTAACCGGATCAGTATCCACCTCCTTAATGAGGGCTTCAATTTCTGTAGCACCATCTTTAAGCGAAATAATAGCTGATTCTCCTGCCGCTCTCCATACCTTGAGGAATTCTGCCTGATTGATAATAATAGGCGTTGATTTCTCCTTTTTACCATAATATACGGCTGGCATTTTGCCGCTTTTTCTTATAACGTCCAATTTAATGGCCTTTGTTCTCTTTTCTACATTAAGCGTAAGCATATTTGTGCATTATATAT
>JARIHA010000109.1 GCA_029288475.1 Candidatus Tayloriibacteriota bacterium
CACTCGATCAGTACCAAGGGACTATCCTCCTTATTTCTCATGACCGATATTTCCTAGAGAAATCAAAACTAAGCGATACATATCTGTTAGCCGATGGACAACTCACTAGAGTAGAAGATTACAAGCATTACGTAAAAGATGCGGAGAAAAAAGCCAAAAAACTTTTGAGATTGATTTCATAAGTCTTTCTTTCAAATTAAGCCATATTCTGCTATTATTTCGCTATGTCAGCTTCAACCAAAAAAATTCTTCTTTCAGGAATTCAACCTTCAGGTCGGCCTCATATTGGCAACTACTTTGGGGCACTGAAACAATTTGTCGATCTCCAAGACACTTATGAGAGCTATGTTTTTATCGCAGATCTTCATGCGCTTACCTCAGTACAGAATGGCAAACAACTTTCAGAAGCGATCGTGGATGTAGCGCTTGATTATCTCGCTATCGGACTTGATCCGGAAAAAGTTACGCTCTATAAGCAATCAGACGTGCCTGCCCATACTGAGCTCGGATGGATCTTTAACTGCATCACTACTATGCCGTATCTCATGCGATCGCATGCGTTCAAAGATGCAGAAGCAAGAAATAAGGAAATAAACGTGGGACGATTTGATTATCCAATGCTCATGGCCGCGGACATTCTTCTTTATGAACCAGATGTGGTGCCAGTCGGACAAGACCAAAAACAACATGTAGAGATTGCGCGAGATACTGCTGAGAAATTCAACCATATCTATGGCGAAACTTTCAAATTACCTGAACCGATAATCAAAAAGAGGTTGCGGTAGTGCCCGGCACTGACGGACAAAAGATGAGCAAAAGCTACGGAAATACCATTCCACTATTTGCTACTGATGAGGAAATCAAGAAAACGGTCATGAGCATTGTCACCGATTCTAGTTCTGGTATTCCTAAGAACGTTTATGAAATACACAAACTTCTCCGAACAGAAGCAGAGCTTGCTCTTCTTTACCAAGAAAAAGCTGGAAAATACAAAGACCTCAAGGAAGCGCTTATCCTAGACCTTCAAAATTTTATACGTCCTCTGCGCGAAAAAAGAGAATCTCTGTCAAAAAATCGCGACCATCTTATCGATATTTTAAAAAAAGGGGGCCAAAAAGCCAATACAAAAGCCGAAGCAAAGATGGAGATCGTAAGAGCAAAAATAGGTACAAAACTCTACTAACCTTTATACATTCTTTATTGCTTTATTCAGATTAACGGGGTATAGTTTCACAAATCCCTGAGGAAGGGAATGTTCTTTAACACTGATTTGTGCAATAACGAGCGCATTTTTGCTGTACTGAACAACGGAAACTCAACACAACTAGGAGAAATTATGGGAACACACGGAAAAAGTCTTTTAGTCGAAAGCAACGGAGAAATGGGAATGCTGGTGGTGATATCCGGCCCTTCAGGGAGCGGAAAAACATCCCTGCGAAGAGGTCTCTGCAAGATTGACCCGCAAAGATTTGTTTTCTCGCTTTCCGCAACAACGAGAAAGCCCCGCGGAACCGAGGCAACGGGACATGATTACGATTTTATAACCTTGGAAGAATTCCACGCAAGGAAGTCTTTGGGTTATTTTCTGGAATGGGCCGAGGTTTACGGGAACTATTATGGAACCCCGTTGGCTGAAACCCGAAAGCAGGTGGCTGATGGAAAAATTGTCCTTCTGGACATTGATACCGTTGGACACAAAACCATTCGTGATCAAACTAATCCTATTATTCGGGGCAGAACGATTTCCATCTTCGTCACTCCTCCGGAGCCAGTAATGAAGATCCTGGAGGATCGAATTCGAAGGAGAGCGACTATAAACGGTGGATCGATCAATGAGGAAGACCTTCGCCGCAGGCTGGCTGAAGCCGAAGCGGAACTTGCTCGCCAAGGCGAGTTCGACCATGTGTTAATCAGCGACAAGATGGAAAAGGCAACGACTGATGCTTTTCAGCTTATAAATCAGGGACTTGTAAGAATCCAGCAGGACGAGGACTTCAAGGATATGTACTCCCATCCAAGCGGAACCCTCCATCAGCCTTTTGCAATCATCTAACCACAAATCGGTGCCCAAGAGGGTAGTAATCAGAGAAGCTTCTGCGTGACAGGCAGGGCTTTTTCTTTTGCCCAGATACACTGTAAAAATGGCAAAAAAAGCTAAATTCTGCTATTATTTTCTTCATGCAACCAACAATGAAACGTACCTATATCAAAGATATAAAAGACCATATCGGTGAGGAAATCAGTCTCTCTGGCTGGATAGACATCCGACGCGACCATGGAAAACTCATCTTTTTGGATCTTCGTGATATGAGCGGCAAAGTGCAAATGGTGGCACTGCCAAACAATGCCGAAGCCCATACAACTGCACAAAAGCTCCGCACAGAATGGGTAGTTTCAATAAAAGGAAAGGTAAACAAGCGCCCGGAGCGAATGATAAAAAAAGACGTGCTCAATGGCGATGTTGAAATTGAAGTGCTTTCTATTGAAGTATTGAACGAGGCTCAAACCCCAATATTCGATCTGCATACTGA
>JARIHA010000119.1 GCA_029288475.1 Candidatus Tayloriibacteriota bacterium
CTTCTATACAGTGTGGATCATCCTGGCTGAGTCGTGCGGATCCAAAAAAACTCACTGATTTGTCATATTTCTTTAAGAAATCAAATCCATCTTTGAATTCCTTTGCAATACGGACGAGGTTTTGTTCTTCGTCTGCTTGAATTTCTTCCGCAGTAAGGGGTTTGATGGTAAGAGAAACTTCAGGTACGTTTATCTGGGGCTTTGCATTATTTTTCTCTAAATTCAAATTAGGCTTTTTAAAAAAGTTTTTCAACATCCCAATATTGTAAGCTTTCTCGGCCTAATTAGCAATTTACTAGAGTCCCAATTCTCGAAGGAAGGCAGTGAGCTCATCTCCTTTGATCTCTCGATAACCGCCTTCTCGTAGTGATCCAATTTTAATGTTTATTACACGGATTCTGGTCATATCAGTTACTTCGAAATTGAGCTTGCCGCAGACGCTTCTTATTTGCGGACTGTTCTGGGTAACGGTAACGGTAAATTCTGTATCGCTTACTCGTTCTGCTTTTGCATGACCTCCTTCCGAACTCTCTTCTTTCTCGATTGCATTAAGAAGACTAGGCGAAAAATGTTTGTCTACTCTCACGCTGTACTCCTTTTCATGAAAATGCTCTGGATTTTGCATTCTTGTAGTAATCCTGCCGTCATTGGTAAGGATAATGAGCCCTTGAGTTTCCTTGTCGAGTCGGCCGATAGGAAAGACTTTTTGTTCGTTATAGGTGAGGACATCAGCAATGCCTTGTTCTCCTTCGCGCGGGAGAGCCGTGACGATTCCGTAGGGCTTGAAGTAAGCAAGATAAACACGCTTTGCATTTTTGTCTTGGTTGTTCACTTTGAGTTCAACAACATCTTTTTCGTTTACTTTGTCGCCAAGCTTGGCAATTTTCCCGTTGATAAATACACGGTCTTGTTCGATAAGAGCATCTGCTTCTCGTCTGCTGGCATAATTTTTATGGGCAAGGTATTTGTTGATGCGCATAGGAAAAGCAGGCATTACTGCTACCGGCATCTTCTTAGGTTTTTTATTCATACGCTTAACTGTATACGATTTCGCGTCCTTTGCCAAATAATAGAAGCCAATAAAAACCAAAGACTGGCAACGCATGCGTGCCAGTCTTTAAAACTTTTTTAGAATGGGTTTTAGTTTCCCATTGCGATCCCGCTGCCAAGCAGGGAAGCAACTATTATCATCAGTGCGGCGGGTGTGATTAGAATGAGTACGCCACCCAAGAAGTACAAGAGCTCCATATAATTCTTTCGTTTTTAAGGTTGACTAATTCAAGATAAAAATATCAAGCACAAAGTACTCTGTCAACTGCTGGGCTGTTACTCTTTTTGCAAAACTTGCCTTGATGAATTACAATTAACCTTACGTTACTATTTATAGCGAGAAACAATAAATTAATAAAATCATGAATACAAATATGAAGACAAACACAGCAATAGCCGTAGCTGTCGCAGTGGTAGTAGTAGGATTTTTAATGAGAGGTCTTATCTTTAATCAGGCAACCCCCGCAGTTCCTTCAACAGACGCCGCATCGCAGGCAATAAATGATCAATTAACACAATCAACTACCACTTCTATGAACACTATCGCACCAACTGATAAGCTTGTAGTTACTGATACTACGGTAGGTACAGGTACAGCAGCAAAGTCTGGAGATCATGTATATGTAAACTATGTCGGGACGCTTACTAATGGTACAAAGTTTGATAGCTCATACGACCGTGGGACCCCAATTGATTTCATTCTCGGTTCAGGACAAGTTATTCCAGGATGGGATCAGGGACTTGTTGGTATGAAAGTAGGAGGAAAGAGACAGCTCGTTATTCCGCCTCAATTAGCATACGGACCAAATGCTTATGGTCCAATTCCAGGAAACTCAACATTGGTTTTCCAAGTTGAATTGGTAAAGATTGCACAATAATCGTGTCATCGATTCAATTTACTCCAGAAAAAAAGATAAAAGGGAAGCTGGGAAGAGCAGGAATCCTTCAAACGCCGCACGGGGTCATTCAGACTCCGGCGTTTGTCGTTGTGGGTACGAAAGCTACAGTCAAAGCACTGACTCCAGAACAGGTATCTTCACTTGGTGCTCAAGTGGTTCTTGCGAACACCTATCATCTCTATCTTCAGCCTGGGCATGAGCGAATCGAGAAGGGTGGCAAGATCCAGAAGTTTATGAATTGGAACGGGCCGACTATGACTGACTCTGGAGGATTTCAGGCTTTTTCTTTGGGTGCTGCTTTTGGAAATGGAGTAGGTAAAGTTGCAAATTCCAAGGCGAGCGGACTTCTACAAAAAGCTGCGGCAAATGCCGCAGAGGAAGGTACTGAAGCCGAATTGGAAACAGAACGTTTTGCCAAAATTACGGAAGACGGCGTAGAGTTTCGCTCGGTGATCGACGGAAGCCAGCATTTTTTTAGTCCTGAAAAATCAATCGATATTCAGTACTCAATTGGCGCAGATATGATTTTTGCTTTTGACGAGTGTACTTCACCTCTTGCTCCGTATCAGTATCAAAAAGAAGCGTTGGGTCGCACTCACCGCTGGGCAGAACGCTGTCTCGATCATCATAAGAAGGTGGGTAATGGCACTCAGGCGCTGATGGGTATTGTTCAAGGGGGAAGATTTGAGGAGTTGCGTAAGGAAAGCGCCAAGATAATAGGTGCTATGGATTTTGACGGTTTTGGTATCGGCGGTTCGTTTGAAAAAGAAGATATCAATACTGCCGTCGGCTGGGTCAATGAATTTTTGCCTGAGAATAAGCCGAGACACCTTCTCGGTATCGGTGAACCCGCTGATTTGTTTGGCGGTGTTGAGAACGGTATCGATCTCTTCGATTGCGTTGCGCCGACTCGTATTGCGCGTAACGGATCACTTTATACTCATGACGGCAAGATAAATATATTTAATGCAAAATTCATGGATGACTTTACTCCTATTGAAAGTGATTGTGGTTGTTATACCTGCCAGCACTACACAAAGGCGTATCTTTCACATTTGTTTCGCGCAAAAGAGATTTTGGCGAATACTTTAGCTTCAATGCATAATCTCTATTTTATTATTACTTTGGTTAAGAGAATGCGCCAGGCAATTCTTAACGACAGCTTTTCGGAATACAAAAAGAGTTTTACCGCTCGGTATTATCACTAGGAATTTTTCGTTGTCGATTCTAAACAGATTGGCGAAGATAAAATATATATGAAGACGAAATAGATTTTTTCTTGCACTATTTTTTTTGAGATATATTATTGTCATATAAACATATGACTGATTTAATAATAAACATAGGTATTTTCCAGACAATAGGAATAATAGCAACTATATGTGCCTCACTCGTTTCTCTTGCCTGGGCAGCCTCTGCAAGATTTACAAAAACAGAAATTCTTTTATTGGGACTAGATAACAGACTGACTACGATAGAAGGAAAATTTTCAGGAGCTTTCAAGTCAAAATCTCCCATCTCTCTTCAGCCAAAGGGTCAAGAAATGCTCATAAAAAGCGGATTGAAATCCTACATTGATAACAATAAAGATTCATTGCTAAGGCGATGTCATGAAATTAATTCTCTAAAAACTGCCTATGATGTTCAGGAAGCTACTTTTGCTTGTTTTGACAAGATAAACTTCGATTTGCACCTAGAAACACAGATCAAAAATGTCGCATTTTCTGAAGGTTTTACAGTAGAGGTTTTGCGTAGAGTGGGAGGTATTTACTTTAGAGATGTATGTCTTCGAGATCTCAATTTGAATGTTAAAGATTTAGATATGGTCAATTGAACCTTTCCCTTGCATTTTTCTTGAGGTTGTTTATAATATCTGGAATATGAAATTTTCGATTCATCAAAAGCAAAACATTGTCCGCACCGGCAACAATTCCAGTGTTTGTTTTTGTGATTAAATGAATTAACACTACTTGATCCTAAAAACGAGCTCTGGAACAAATCCAGAGCTCGTTTTGTTTTGCTGGCGCAAAGCAGAAGAGTGGTTCTTTGTTAACAATGTACATCAGAAGGATAATTATGGTTGCTTCAAACCTCGACATTCGGGCAGTCACCAATCCCAGAGCATTTCAAGTCCTTCAGCCTGGAGTAGGCATGAGGGTGGTCTATACAAAAAAGGAAGGAGGCAGGCCAATGCCAGAAAGTAAGGTCAGGCATGGAATAACTGGCTGGAGGGAGGTATCAGCCAACGGTCTCAGGGAAAAAGTTTATTCCTATGGGGGCTGGGCGTGGCTTACCGTCAGTGAGTGGAAAGAAAAACAGGAACAAGTCCGGCACTTTGAAGCAGGGACTGCTTTTGTAAGCAGAAAGGGAATCCTGCTCATTAATCCCTATATGCATACTCGAGCGTGGGTAGCTCTTCCTGTTTCCCGCTCCGGAAGAACTTATC
>JARIHA010000128.1 GCA_029288475.1 Candidatus Tayloriibacteriota bacterium
AACTCCGTCTGTACCTGTTATTTTTTCTCAAAGTTCATTTGCAAAAAATTCACTTATGTTTGTTCTGCCTGCACTTCCAGCAGGTCAGTACAATTTGAGAATCGTTGATAATGGAATTCCAAGTAATGCTGTACCATTTACGGTCATAGCAGGGAACGATTCACCGTCTTCTCAGGGTCAATCAACCGTTAAGTCCTCTTCAAAAACTTCAACTCAAAGCAGTCAAAGCGGTTCATCATCTTCAGGTCCGAGCGCGAGTGTAAGCCCAAGTCCAAGCGGTAGCCCAAGTGGCAGTCCTTCGCCAAGTGATTCTGGTTCTCCATCTCCATCACCAAGTCCTTCAACTTCTTCAGGCCCTTCACCTTCGGTATCTAGTTCGGTCGCTCCCCAGGTAACAGCTTCTTCTTCCGACGCTCCAGTGAGTCAGGCAATGATAAAAAGCACTTTAGCTTCTGTGGGGCAGGTAGTTGGCGATTTGTTGGATGGTATTGTTGCTCGATTTGCCCGGTAAGGTTATTTTGCAAACTGAGGGAGTTCGTTTGAAGCGTAGAATTCTCCGGCTAATCCTCCGAAGCTGTATGTTTCATTTCCAATCACTATTTCGGCGCCTCCTACTTGCGGATCTTGATTTGGTTTTGAATGGGTGAAGCCAATATTAAAAAGAGTGGCAATAATTTCTGGTCTGTTCGTTATATCGATTCCTGCCTTATTCCATTGTGTAATAATTTCCTTCTCATACAGAGCGGCATACAAATACGAATAATAGCGACTCTTGTCGTCGGTAAGCCGGTTGAATCTTTCTGTGTTTGCATCGGTAGAGGTGGACGTAAAATCGAGGAGGTGTTCGTAAGAAGCACCAAGATAATAAGGTGAAGTGGTATCTTTGAGATTTTGCTCAATCGTTTTGGCAGTTTCTTCCTTGATGCCCATAATCCCCCAGGAATACTGGCTCTGTACGCCAAGCATAGTAAGAGGTTCAAATATTTGTTTATAAATTTCGCGTTCACTGGTGAAAAGGCGGAGCTGCTCAACCACGAGCGGAGCTACTAGTAGGCGAGGCTTAATGTTTGCAACAGCGGCCGCTTTCGTAATGTCGGAATTATCTTTTGTGATCGCAGTCTGAAGCGTAGCCCATTCTTCACTTTGTTGCCATGAGCTTTGGCTCGTGCCTTGCTGGAAATAATCATGTTGTTTGTCTATGATTCCTGAGACATTGGTGAGTCCTAGCTTAATTGCCAAAAAACCGAGCATCATAAAAAGGCCGATGCCGGCGAAGATATAGACGATGACCTGAAAGATCTTTTTGCCCATAAGCGGCATTCTAGCATGGAATATAATAATTGCCATACACTGTTTTATATGGTATTGTCTTTATGTCAGTACGCTGAATAAGTGCTCCAGAGGCTTCGGCCCTTGGGGAGGAAAGTCCGAACACTCGCTTTGTCGAAAGGTAGAGCAGTAGGGTAGCGGGTAACGCCCGTCAGGGGAAATCCCAGAGGTGCGAACAGAGACGCCTTGATTTGAAAAGATCGGGCATCCATTCATTATTTTGATGAATGGATGAGCCCTGATGGCAACATCGGGGGTGCAACGGCTAAATCCTTACCTGTGTGCAAGGCCGTGTCGAGCTTGGTATCAGCAATGGTGTCAGGTTCTCGAAGTGCCGCTTGAGTCTATCAGTAATGCTAGACCCAGATAAATGCTTATTCAATTATTGGTATAACGTAAAAATTATGCCAATGATGGACAGAATTCGGCTTATAGGCGTAGGACATATGATGAAACCCCGCTAATCGCGGGGTTTTGTCTTTTTGTCAGTTTTTGTCACATAATTATCTTTGTGTTTGAGTGGTTTTTTTTATATAATAGACTCATTATTATTTTTTAATCTAGAGCAAATGGAATCTATCAGCACTGTTGAAAAGTTTGAGAGCGTAAAGGTCGCCACCGAGCCTACTGCTGAGGCAAAAGAAGTGGTTTCTTCCGGCAAAATCCAGAAGATATCTTTTTATATCCTTCTTGCTCTGGTATTTTTGTTACCCTTGGCATTTTTGCCTCAGATTCCGCTTTTATTCTTGAAAATGGCGATCCTCAGTGTTGCTACGCTGGCAATTTTTATCCTTTGGGTAATAAGTACTTTGAAGGAAGGAAGTTTCTTCGTTCCAAAGAATACCTTTCTTGCCGGAGCCGCTGTTGTGCCCATTGTATTTGCTCTCAGCAGTCTTTTTTCTGGTTCGATAGGCAATTCCTTCATGGGATCTTCCCTTGAGGTAGGAACGGCTATTTCCATCATTCTTGGATTTCTTATTCTCTTCTTCACTTCGCGTATCCTTCGAAACAAGGAGCAGATTTTTAGTCTTTACATAGCTTTCTTTTCTTCAGTATTTCTTACTGCGCTCTTTCAGTTGATACGTATTTTTACCGGTCCAGGTTTTCTCTCTTTCGGTATCTTGACTGATCCTACTTCAAATGTGCTCGGCAAATGGAATGAAATAGGAGTGTTCTTCGGACTCTCTGCTATTCTTTCGTTGATCACCTTAGAAACACTCACACTTAGTAAGTTTTTCCGATGGATCGCTATTGCTGCGCTCGTTGTATCTCTTTTCTTCGTCGGCCTTGTTAATTTTTCTTATGTCGGCATTACAGTTGGGGTCTTCGCTCTAATCTCGGGCGTGTATCTATTTGTCTTAAGAAAAAAGATCGCCATCGCATCCCTGGTTGTCCTTCTTCTTTCTGTTTTGTTTGCTTGTTCTTTCTATTTCCCTACAATGCGGGCTCAGCTTCCCGCCACGCTCAATCCGCTCAAAGCTGAAATATCACCCGCTCTTTCACACACTGTAAGTATTACGGAAAACACGCTCAAATCAGATCCTGTATTTGGTGCAGGACCAAATCTTTTCCAAAAAGAGTGGTTCTTCTTTAAACCCGCAGAGGTCAATCAGAGCATTTTCTGGAATGTGGACTTTGCTTATGGAGTTGGTCTTATCCCTACGTATGCAGTGACTGGTGGATTGCTCGGCATCCTTG
>JARIHA010000132.1 GCA_029288475.1 Candidatus Tayloriibacteriota bacterium
CAATAAAGCCATAGAAGAAGGGGCTGCCGAAGTGATCAACGCTGAGAAAAAACAGCACGAAACAATTGATGATTCTGCTCTTGATCTGCAGAGCAGAACAGACGATTCTGAGGCGATTGCTACAGTGCGAAAACTCGTTGAAGAAAAACGAAAATTATTGGGAGAAAAAGAATTCAATACCGTCATTCGTCGCCTTTTCTTGCAGACCATAGATATGTTCTGGGTAGATCATCTTGAAATGATGGACTATATGCGATCAAGCGTTCGACTTCGAGCTTACGGACAGCGTGATCCGTTAGTGGAATATAAGAAAGAAGGTCTTAAGCTTTTTAAGGAAATGGAAGTTTCGATTGAAAATCAGCTCTTGAAAATGTTGCCAAATATCGGCGCCGGAGCTTTTGCTAAGGAGGAACAGCAAATGAAGGATACTCAGAAGCAGATGCAATTGATCAATGAAAATAAACTTGGGGGAGGGGTAGCTAGTGACGAGGGAGAAAAGGCTAAAGGAACCAGTGTTGCAGCTGCAAAAAATTCTTCTTCTGATGTACCAAAAGTGGGAAGAAATGATCTCTGTCCTTGCGGAAGCGGTAAAAAATTCAAAAAGTGCGGTGATCTCAATACTGAGGAGCATCGAAAATTAATGGAGAAAAAATAGCATGGCCGGCAAACTGATTTTAGCGAGGCATCATGAATCGGAATGGAATAAGCTGGGTAAATGGACTGGACTTCGAGACCGACATTTGACAGAATACGGCTTCGAGAAGTCTGGAGACATGGGTCTTCTGATAAAAGATTTGCGCGTTGATTGTGCCTTTGCTTCAATGCAAGTGCGCTCAATAGAGACTCTTTCTTGTATGCTCAATGTATGCGAACGGTACCAGGTGCCGACCGTTCATTCAGCGGCCCTGAATGAACGTGATTATGGAGAATATACTGGAAAAAATAAATGGGAAATGGAGCAGATATTGGGCGAAGAAGAATTCAGAAACTTACGTAGAAGTTGGGATCATCCGATACCAGGAGGGGAGTCTCTTGAAAAAGTTTCAGAACGTACGGTACCTTTTTTCTTAGAAAAAATCTTACCGCTCGTTGTTGAAGGAAAAAATGTATTGGTAGTGGCACATGGAAATTCTCTCCGCACGGTAATTAAATATATCGAAAAACTTTCTGACGATGCAATCGCAGACGTCGAGATGCCCTTCGGTGCGATCATTATTTATGATGTCGATGATCAGGGCCACATGCTGAATAAGGAAGTTCGACAGACGCAGTCTTCCGTGCCCGCGTAAAAGTTTTATTAAAAAGATATGAAAAATATGAAAATAGATCATGAAATAAAAGACATCAGTTTGGCTGAAAAAGGAAAGCTCAGGATTGAATGGGCCGAGATGGACATGCCTGTCTTGCGACAGCTTCGAAAACGGTATAAGAAAGAACAGCCGTTCAAAGGCATTACTATCGGGGCTACTCTTCATGTGACTACAGAAACTGCCAATCTTATGATTGCGCTCAAGGAAGGAGGTGCTCGCGTCGTTCTCTCGGCTTCAAATCCACTTTCTACTCAGGATGATGTGGCCGCCTCGTTGGTAAAGCACCATGACATTTCTGTTTTTGCCATTAAGGGTGAGGATACAAAAACATATTTCAGGCATTTAAATATTGTTCTCGACAGCAAGCCTGACATTACTATGGATGACGGAGCCGACTTAGTCTCTGAATTACACAAGAATCGCAGAGAAGATTTGAAAAGAATAAAAGGTGGCACCGAAGAAACTACCACTGGCGTTATTCGCCTCAAGGCAATGGCAAAAGACGGCAAGCTAGAGTTTCCTATTGTGGCCGTTAACGACGCAAAGACGAAACATTTTTTTGATAATCGCTATGGTACAGGACAAAGCACCATGGATGGAATCATCCGTGCAACCAATCGCCTGATCAGTGGCTCTACGTTTGTAGTTGCTGGTTATGGATGGTGCGGGCGAGGTCTTGCTATGCGCGCCCATGGAATGGGCGCGCAGGTAATTGTCACAGAGGTGGATCCAGTGAAAGCTCTCGAGGCAGTCATGGATGGTTTTCGCGTGATGCCAATCAAGGATGCTTCAATGCAGGCGGATTTTATTTGCACCCTTACTGGAGATGTGAATGTTGTTGATGTTGAAGATTTTAAGGTTATGAAAGACGGTTGTATTGTCTCAAACTCCGGACACTTTGACGTAGAGATAAATCTCAAAGGTCTTCAAACTCTCACTAAGGAGCGTCGTAAGATTCGGGACTTTGTAGAGGAATACAAGCTAAAAGATGGCAGAAAAATATTCGTTCTTGGAGAAGGCCGACTTATAAACCTTGCAAGTGCAGAAGGCCATCCGGCGTCGGTCATGGATATGAGCTTTGCCAATCAGGCTATGGGTGCAGAATTCATTTTGAATAATTATAAAAATCTTAAAAAGCAGGTGTATGTTCTTGGAGATGCTGTCGATCAGGAAATTGCCGCACTCAAGCTCAAGGCCTTAGGGGTAAGTATCGACATTCTCTCGCCTCAGCAGAAAAAATATCTTTCGAGCTGGGAAGAAGGTACTGCGTAATAATTAATACAAAGCGCAAGGTAGCTATGAAAAAAATACAAAGAAAAGTCCTGAAGCACTTGGAAGAGCGAGGCTGGGATACACTTAAGCCAGGAGATATTGCCAAGTCCGTCATGATCGAAGGGGCGGAACTCTTAGAGCTCTTTCAATGGGAAAATCCTTCTTTGGATGAGGTCAGAAAGAACAAGGAAAAATTGGAAGAAGTAAAAAAGGAATTGGCCGACGTCTTTATCTATGCCTTGGAAATGTCCGTATTGCTCAAGCTTGATGCCGAGAAGATCATTGATGATAAGCTCGAGTATGTTGCCAAAAAATATCCCGCTGCATTGATGCGAAAAAATGCAAAGGACGGATCGGGGTCGGGAAGCGACAGTGAATACTGGCGTATCAAGAAGGCATACAGGAAGGGAAAGTAGAGTGTGCTACACTGTAGGAAATAATAATTATCAGCTTAATAAAATAAAAATATGAAAGTAAAAGGTGTTGATTTCGTGTTTTATTACATCACAGACCTCAAGCGGTCACTCGTTTTTTATCGAGATATTCTAGGGCTGAAAGTCACTCAAGAAAAAGAATCTTGGGCTGAGCTTCAGGCGGGGTCAGTTACTATTGCCATTGGAAACTTCGGACCTATCAAGGGAAAGCAGGAAGGAGGAGCGGCAGTGGCTTTTGCTGTAGACGATGTGAAGGAAGCGTTAGAATTTGTAAAAAGCAAGAAAGTGCCAGTAAAAATGGACATCTATGAATCAGGAGTCTGTTTCATGGCTATTATTCTTGACCCGGATGGTAATGAAGTCATGCTTCATCATCGAAAGGACGGTACTATTGAATAGTCATTGCTTCTATGATCAAACGCATACTTTTAAAGCTTTCGGGAGAGCAGTTCGCTGGTACTAAATCGTTTGGAATAGATACCGACTTTCTTACTGGTCTTGCTGAGGAGATTCGGGAGGTAGTTACCGAGACTGGCGTACAAATCATTATTGTGGTGGGGGGAGGAAACTTTCTTCGCGGAGCAACTCTCGCTCACAACGAGCATACTATTGAACGTGCCACTGCCGACTATATGGGAATGCTTGCAACAGTGATCAACGGTATGGCGCTGGTAGATATTCTTGAGCATCATGAACAGCCAGCCCGACTGCAGACTCGTATCCAATTAAATAGCGTCGCCGAGCCATATATCAGAAGAAGGGCTATTCGTCATTTGGAAAAAGGTAGGGTAGTGATTGTTGCAGGAGGAACAGGAAATCCTTATGTGACAACCGACACTGCCGCTGTCTCTGCCGCACTCGAGCTCGATTGCGGACTCGTATTGAAAGCTACAAAAGTAGACGGCGTATATACTAAGGATCCGAAGAAGGACAAAAGTGCCGAGAAGATAAAACAGATTTCTCACCTCGATGCATTAAAAGATCCAAACATAAACATTATGGATAATGCCGCTATTTCGCTTGCCATGGATCATAAGTTGCCGATCAGGGTTTTTGATCTGCTCACTAAGGGAAATATTAAAAAGATTGTTCAGGGCGAAGATATCGGAACGCTCATTATTTCAGAATAAAACGCAAATAAGGCAATAAAAAAACCGAGCTCTGTCACGAAGCTCGGGTA
>JARIHA010000136.1 GCA_029288475.1 Candidatus Tayloriibacteriota bacterium
TGGCAGCAGCGTGGGAGGAAGGCGAGGATGACGCCAGGTCAGCATGTCCCTCTGATACCCTGGGCTACACACGTGATACAATCGCATCTACAACGGGACGCAATGCCGATCGAAGGCGGAGCAAACCCTTAGAAAAGATGCGCCAGTTCGGATTGAGGTCTGCAACTCGACCTCATGAAGCCGGAATTGCTAGTAATCGCGGGTCAGCACACCGCGGTGAATACGTTCTCAAGTCTTGTACTCACCGCCCGTCAACTCAAGGGAGTTGGGAATACCCGAAATCCGCTTTGCGGCCTACGGTAAGCTCAATGACAGGGAGTAAGTCGTAACAAGGCACGGGTAGCGGAAGCTGCTCGTGGAATATTTCAATTTGAAAATCGATGCATTATGCTCTTCGGAGATATGTATCTTATCGAGTCGATTTTCTGGGTCTCGATCGAGTCCGGAAAACATTATGGTTCTACAATGGTAAATGTGAACTCCTCGTCTTGCAGGCACGCAAGACACAGAACGGAACAGAATAAAGAATACTACTTAACAAAGACCACCTTTACAGGTGGTTTTTGTTTTGTTTATATGCAGTAATTGGCTCTCACTATATACCTGGATACACTTGAGTTTGACAAGAACGCCGATTCAGTTCGTACTATTGACATAGTTTTACTATTGTGATAGCATTTTTTTAGTCTCACCACTAAGTTCTCGAGAAGCATGTGGATGCGTTTCATCCACGATGTTGAGTGAGAAATTGAAAAGGAGTCTGTATGCGAATAAAATCGTGTGGCAGGCGGAGAAGTCGGTTTGACCGTTGGACAGATAGACATCCAGGTGTCGTATTTCTGGCGGTTTCACTGACAGTGTTGGTTGTTTACGGAGTGCTCATTCTTGAGCTATACCGTGAGTACGGCTGGAAGGTGGCACGAGGCATGCTTCCTCCATTCTGAAGTTTCAATGCCTAAAGATTGCGCCGTAGGGTTATGTTTTACCCGGGCGCTTTTTTAATTGCTAAAATCGGTAGTTTTTGTTATATTTCCCTTACGTTTTCAGAAAGAACGTTTAAGCACAATGCGCGTGTAGCTCAGTTGGTAGAGCACATCACTGATACTGATGGGGTCCCAGGTTCGAATCCTGGCACGCGCACCAGATAACAAGAGCTCAACAGCTCTTTTATTCTGGCCCTTGTTATTATTACTAATTCATTATTTACCCCATGAAAGAACGAAAATCAAAAATACTCGCAAAAATTGCGGACAACCGTTCAGAACCAGAATTTCTTAAATCGCTTTTTGACGCTGGTGCTGATGTGGCATGGATCAACACTGCTCATCAGGGAGAAGAAGAGACGATCAACGTGATCCAGAAGATCCGATCTATCAGCATGACCATGCCGATCATGATCGATACCAAAGGTCCCGAAGTTCGAACCAAGGATATCGAGAAGCCTTTTGAAGTAAAGAAGGGAGATCATATTATCTTCACAGGCGACGTTTCATACACCGGCCAGAATGTCGTTCACGTTACCTATCCAAATTTTCATAAAGAGATCCCAGTTGGAGAAGTCATCCTTTATGATGATGCCCTTATTGAGACTATAGTAGTAGAGAAGATGCCGAAGGGAATCAAGTGTGTGGTAAACAACCCGGGCTTGATCAAGAACAAGAAGAGTTTGAACATTCCAAACGTGCATATTGACCTGCCTGCTCTTTCTGAGAAGGACAAGGGATTTATACACTTCTGTGCAAAGAACAACGTAGACTTCATCATTCACTCATTCGTGCGAAACAAGCAGGATATCTTCGATATCAAGAAGATCACTGACAAGTATCCAAACTACGATGCAAAGATCATTGCCAAGATCGAGAACCGCGAAGGTTTCGACAACGTCAAGGACATCTTGAAGCATTGTGACGGATTGATGGTTGCCCGAGGAGATCTTGGTGCGGAGGTTCCTCTTGAAGAGCTTCCTTACATGCAGAAGAAGATGGTCGAGGCTTCACTCGAAGCTGGAAAGTATTGTATCGTTGCTACTCAGGTACTTGAGAGCATGATCAAGAATCCACGACCTACGCGAGCTGAAGTTTCAGATATTGGAAACGCAGTTCTTGATGGAAGCGGAGCAATGTCTATGTCAGGAGAAACTGCTTACGGAGAATACCCAATAGAAGCTACTACGATCATGGGACGCGTGATGAAATACACTGAGAATGTACGAGACGAATTGGTGCATTTCTCTGCAGAGCCGAAGAATCCTTCAAAGCTTTTCAAGCTTGCAAAGGATACTATCGCAAAGGCTGAGAAGGCAAAGGCGGCGGCAATCTTCGCTGTTGACTGTGATATCTCTTTCTTGCGCGCATTGTCAGCATACCGACCAAGCGTTATGGTCATTGCAGGCTGTACTTCAGATGCTGATGTTCGAGAGCTCGGCCTTGCTTACGGAATAAAGGGATTGTTGATCGCAGAGGCTGATGCCGCAAACCTTGCTTCACAGGTCAAGAATCACTTCAAGCCAAAGGATGCTATCCTCGTTGTTCAGATGACTTCAAAGGGATTGGTGAGAGTGGTTAAGCCTTTCCAGATGATCGCTAGCAAGCCAACTAAAGCAAAGCAGACTGCGTAATAATCATTGCTTCTAACACATTTTTTTTCACAACTCGCGCGCTTTGGTGCAAAGAAGGGAAATAAGATAAAATAAAAAGGGTTCAGACAATGAACCCTTTTTATTTTGTGTTTGAGCATGTGGCGGAATTGGTATTACAGAGAACGTCTGACATGCGTGTGTAAGGCTGAGCAATAATTATTGAAATTCGAGCATGTAGATGGAATCGGTAATTATGCAGGACGTCTGATATGCTATGTAAGGCCGGGAGGTTTATTTATATATGAGCATGTGGCGGAATTGGTATACGCGTACGTCTCAGAAGCGTATGGGGTAACCCTTGAGAGTTCAAGTCTCTCCATGCTCACCACTCATGAAAAAAAGACAGTTTTGACTGTCTTTTTTTCATGAGTGGTGAAGTGACAAAGCGAAGGCGCGCCTATTTTTAGCTTTCAATCAATTCTATTGATATACTTTTACCATGGAAAAAGAACCCTCAGTATCAATAATTGTTCCTACTTATAATAGGGCGTATATACTTGGTACAGCCATTAAAAGTGTATTGGAGCAAACGTATAAAAATTGGGAACTTATTATTGTTGATGACGGTTCTACTGATAACACTAAAGAGTCGGTTTCTTCCTTTAGTGACAGTCGAATAAAGTATGTATATCAAGAGAATAAGGGAGCTGCAGGCGCTCGAAACTTCGGAGTTTCTCTTGCACGAGCGAAGTGGGTTGCCTATTTGGATAGCGACAATGAACTTTTTCCAAATTATATAGATACGATGTTTAAATGGATATCTCAAAATCCCAAAACGGTTTTTGCTGTTCCAAGAGCTCATAGGACTTTGGAATTATACGAAAAAGGAAAATTGGTAAAATTGATTGACGATTCCAAAGACACTCCTCCAGGGATAACCCTTAAGGATATTTTTAACAAAAAGTTACATATCGATACCAATGGTTTTATACATTTGAGGAGTATTTTTAGTGAAGGAATTGCATGGAATACGGAATTGAAAGCAATGGAAGATTGGGATTTGGCTATGACTATCGGAGAGAAATATCCTGATGGGTTTCTCTATGTTGAAGAAGTCTTATATAACTATCATCAGCGATATGGAGGGGATGGTTTGGTTTCAAACAATGAATATAAAGACTGGGCTGATATTTTTGAAAAAATATATCAGAAGCATAAAAATGACAGTATGCTTAAGGGTCAGACATGGTATCCCAATCGAGTTGAGAAGTGGAACCGTTTACAAAAGGAGTTCGAAGAGGGAAAGCTGCCACCTTATTATTTATATTATTTTAGAT
>JARIHA010000147.1 GCA_029288475.1 Candidatus Tayloriibacteriota bacterium
GCATCGCCTCGGTCACTCTATAGTCTGCGATCACGCCGTCTTTCATCGGACGGTATGCAATGATACTTTCGGGTGTTCTCCCGATCATATTCTTCGCTTCAATTCCCACTGCCAAGATCTTATTATCCTGCTCGGACACGGCAACAACCGACGGTTCATTGAGAACGATGCCCTTTCCTGGAACAAAAACAAGAGTGTTTGCAGTGCCAAGATCAATACCGAGTTTTTTATTGAAAATACTCATATGCCTTTGTATCATAAGTCCTTTTGCCGTATTTGACAAATAAGACAAATTTAAAAAGCATGGTGCGGTATCTTCTTTTTATCTTCAATTATTTTGAAATATTGATGATTCCTCCAGGAATGACTGTATGAACGAAACCATGGAAATAAGGAACGGTGTAAAGCGCAAACTGTCCTTCTGCTGCATAGCCAAGCGTATCAATTCCAAAAGAGTTGATCAGATTGTGAGTATCAAGTCCGTAAGCAAGAATATCCGTTGGTAAATTAATATTGAAGTTGATGGTCTTTCCTGAAGCATGAGGACCAACGTCTCCCTTAATGTACACTTCCACCGCACTGCCTTTGGCGATTACAAGGCCATTTCCAAAATCAGTAAAGTACGCTCTCTTCACCGGATCAATCAGAATAGAATCATAGGAAGTGGTTACACCATTGGCATCAACGTACATCTTCAGATTGGTCAGATCATCAGAAGAAACAGAACCATCCTGTTTCCAAGTAAAATATTTAAGAAGCACCGGCTCAGTATTTCCCGCCTGAAGCCTTACCCCAGAAAAAATAACGTCTGGAGTGTTGAGATAAATATTCTTCTCTACTCTCGGATCATATGCGCCGAGAGTTGCCGTAAGCGAACCGAGCACGACAGCAGCATTGGTAGTATACGTAGCACCCTTTATTGGAAAAGTACCTTTGACTGGCACACTTGCATCAACATTCATCAAAGAAAGTGCGGGCTGTTGACCATCAAGTCCAGCGAGACTGTAAGCAATATTACCGCAAATAGCTATCTGCACTGTCTGACCTTTGGAAATGGTGAACGGCATATTTGGGCTGTATTGATGGTTTACATTTAAACCGTTTGGCGTAGCAAAGAGAGCGCCGTCTTTCAAAATTCCCACGATAAAGAATACGCTGTCAGAAGCAAGTCCCGTTTGCTGAATGGTAAAATTATTCACCGTCACGTCTCCTCCCACGGCGGTAAATTTTACATTGGTAAAAGGAACGATCTGAGCGCCGGCAATGGCCAAACTGCCTGACGGCGGCTGAACATCCGGCTGAACATCGAGAAATACTTCTTCCTTGGCAGATGTCTGAGGGACCGAGACGCTTGAAATGACGGAAGCAGTTAATGCTGAAGCTTTTACTTTTGGCTTAGAAGAGGAAGTAACCGGAATCGAAAGAGCCACCGCGGCTTTAGTCTTCCCTGAGGATGCCAATGGAACAATAGGCATGAGCTGGGGTTGAAGGAACGGTTTCCATATTTGAAGAGCAGGAATATTTCCCGCTGAAAAAACAGGCGTGTTTCCCATAAAAACCAAAGCCAAGACCAACGCAAAATTTGTTATAATTTTTTTATTCATAAATGTTAAATGAAACTGTAAAGGTTGTGCCCTTACCCGCTTCCGCGGAGCTGAAGCTTACCGCTCCGCCGTTTTGATTAATAATTTCCCTTGCAATAAACAATCCAACACCCAATCCTTCTGTGTCGATTCGTTTCGCTTCCGACCCGCGAAAAAATTTATTGAAAATGTAAGGCGCTTCTTCCTTTGGAATACCGATCCCGTCATCAGAAATGCGCAAAAAATATTTGCCCTTTTCGCCACTTATCCTGCATTCGATCTTTCCGCCTGCCCCAGTATAGACGAGAGCATTCTCAAAAATGATCTGCAGTGCCATGGCGATCCTTTGCCTGTCTGCCAAAATAAGTACCGGCTCCTTTGGAAACTGAGTAGAGACGCTAATGTTTTTTTCCGCAATTTTATTTTTATTATCTTCAATCACCGAGCTTAGAACTGGAAGAAGATCAACGGGCTGTGAAGGCTTCAAATTTTTATCTGTGTCAGTATCCAGTCCGGTAATGACATCAGTGAGCTGAACCAAGCGGAAAACACCTGATTTTATCGTGTCCAAAGAATGAACGCGATCTGCCTCTGAAGGATTTGCCATGAGAGCGTCAAGTGACCACTTCATATACGTGAGCGGAGTCCTAAACTTATGAGTAATGACGGTAATGAACTCATACTTCAATTTATTGACCTCATTGATCTTGTTCCAGACAAACCATCCTATCGAAACGCTTGCCACTGATGAGAAAACAGGAACCAGCCACATAGGAAAACCTGGAACAGCCGCCACCAGAAGATCATTCAACGCATTTATGGAAACAAGGAGAATACTGATGAGCACCACTCCCACTGAGTAGAAAAAAGCGCGCTTTGCAACGAGATTAATATCAACGAGATTATACTCAACAATACTGTATGCCATCGGTATCGAATATAGGCCAAAGAAGATCGAAACAACAGGATCAATATTTATCCCATAGAGCGGCAAAAGAAGAACCAGACCAAGCGAATAGCCGAGCGCCATGGACAAGATGAAATATTTCAGCCGATTCTTGGTAATCCTGTCCGTAGCATTTCGATAACCGCTGACAAGGAAATAAAATGAATAGATAAGGGTTGAAAAAAAATAGAGATCACTCAAAAAATACAAATTTCCTTTCACATAGTAGTTCACGAAATAGAATTTCGGCGCCGAAGTCAGCATGAAGCTTGAAGGAAAAAGAAAGAAAAAGACGGTGAGACCAGCGCCCACTGCATAAAATAGCAAAAGCGATCTCAAATGCTTTTTGACCGTACCCAAAATACTGAATACAAGATGAGCATTGATGATTATGACAAACATCGTCACGGTATTGAACATGAACACCTGCCGAGAGAGTTCTCCATCACTTACGTTGATGCCAATGAGATGCGAAATGAGCCAAATGACCGTAGTGAAGGAAAGTGCAAAGTAAAGGATGTTCGCTGATTTTCTCGGACCCTTATAGAGCACAAAAAAACCAAGAGCAAACGTAATGATGATTGAGAAGAGAAAACCAATATTAGTGATGACCAACTCCGGGCGGACCATGTCAATCATTTTACCTTATCTGAGGGTAGATAACATGCGACTTATCCCCACCCTAGCTCAACATTGTAATCATATAG
>JARIHA010000172.1 GCA_029288475.1 Candidatus Tayloriibacteriota bacterium
ACTTCAATTCTTACGCTCTTCTTGGCGGCCATTGCTTCGATTTCGTTGGTAGTGGGAGGAATCGGTATTATGAACATAATGCTGGTGGCAGTTACTGAGCGTACCCGAGAAATTGGTCTGCGTAAGGCACTTGGAGCTACAAACAGCGATATTCTTCAGCAATTTCTTATTGAATCAGTCTTGCTGACCTTTCTTGGGGGGCTTATTGGTATTTTAATCGGAGCTGGGTTTGTCGGATTGGTCTATTTAGTACTCACGAGAGTGTTTGCCGTTGCGTGGGTATTTGCTTTCCCTTTGACCGCCGTATTTCTCGGACTTGGTGTGTCTGGAATTGCGGGAATTGCTTTCGGAATTTACCCCGCACGCCAGGCCGCCCGAAAGAATCCTATTGATGCGTTGAGATACGAATAGTTTAGTTAAGATGTCTACTCACAAAACAGTGGCAAATAATGAAGAGATTGAGGCTTTTTTAAAAAACAATTTTGCGCCTAATATTTTAAACTTTGAAATGATCAATGGAGGAGAAGGTTCTCAGGCCTATGGTTTCAGCGTTTCGGGTCAAGGCTATATTATTAGGGTTAATAAGCATTATAGTCTGGGATTTAAGAAGGACGAATTTGCGTTTACTCATTACTCTGCGCTCGGTGTTCCTATTCCAAAAATTTATCAGATTGGGAAAATAAACGATCAGCTTCATTATTGTATATCTCAAAAAGTGGAAGGAAAGATCGTGAGTTCTTTAAAGAGTGCCGATTTTATGGCAATAACACATGAGTTGTTTAAAGTTCTTGATGCAATACATTCCGCAGATGTCAGTCACACTCGGGGATATGGAAAATGGGATGCTGAAGGGAAGGCGGAGAGCAAGAGTTGGAGAGAGCAGATCATGAGTGTTGATGCCTATGCAAAAAGCACTCCGAGTAATCCGGGGCTTTTCGAGACCTCGTTTTTAGAAAAAAGCTTTTGGGATAAAGTGCAGGCTCGTCTTAGTGAACTTCTTCCGTACTGCCCAGAGGAGAGATACTTGGTTCATGGAGACTATGGTTTTAATAATGTATTTTCTGATGGTTCGAGCATAACTGGAGTGATCGACTGGGAGGGTTCGCTTTATGGTGATTTTCTTTTCGATGTGGCGTGGCTGAGTTTTTGGTCACAGAATTTAAATTATCAAGAGCTTTATTTAAAGCACACGGATAAGAAAGGAGTAAAAATCGAGCATTTCAAGGAACGGGTACTTTGTTATAAGCTGTATATCGGTCTCGGAACGCTGAGCTTTTATGCTTATTCCCAACAAAAAGATAAATATGAGAAGGTGAAGGAGACACTAGGGAAACTTATCTAAGGGTTTCTTGCCTTATCTGTTTCCATGTGTAACCATGTACTTAATTGGGCCTGAAGTATTTGGCTAACGCGTTCATTGTAAATTCAACGGAAGGGAAATAAATGAAAAAACGGAATAAGAACTTTCAGAAATTCTTTATTGCACTCGGGTTTGCAAATTTGCTCCTATCAATTTGCGTCGAAATTGTTTCTGGTCATACGCTGTTTGGTTACATCATCGTACCTTGCTTTTTTGTTTTCGGCATTTTCTTCTTGGGTATGGTCTTTAGGCCAAAAACTCTTAAGGAGCATCTTGAGACAGGATTTACCCCCGTGTCCTGTTTTCTGTCCTGCGGGCTCAGTGCTTTGTTCAATTATGGATTTTCATTTCACTTATCCTTTTGGGGTCTAGTGGTGTTGTTTTTCACAACTTGGTTTTCTTTAGATGTCTTGATCGCGGTAATGCTATCATTGGGTGGACATGTCGGCAATTATCTCGAGGAAAAAATTTTCGGCAAACAATGATCCTCCGCCCAGCATTCC
>JARIHA010000178.1 GCA_029288475.1 Candidatus Tayloriibacteriota bacterium
ATCGCATAAGCCGACTATTTTCCGGATCCGGTTCAATGCTCCAGGGCGGCAACTTCGTGTTGCGCCGAGATGCTCTGGTTGCCATCGGCGGATTCGATACTTCCATAGAATTCTACGGAGAGGATACGGACATTGGAAGGAGGGTGGGGAAGATAGGCGAAGTAAAGTGGACCTTCGGCTTACCTATGCATTCCTCAGGGAGGCGCTTTCTCAAACAAGGGCTTCTCGCCACGGGTGTTGTCTATAGCATTAATTTTATCTGGATCAATGTGTTCGGCCGGCCGTTCAACCAGACGCACGAGGATATCCGCATACCAATCAAGCAATGAAGCAACTACGACAACGTGCCTACGGCAAATACAAAGAGTCATTCGCCTTGTCGGGCTTTTTGCTGTCGCTGTGCCTGTCGTTAGTAATTCTGGCAATAAGCCTGCCAATCAATTTCTACGCAGGCAGGTATGCGACGCTCTCGGCGAACAACGCTGTTACGGATATCATCCTTAATAACATACCCGTATTGAATGTCGGCGGCATTTTCGTGTATGGAGCAGTGCTTCTCTGTGCTTTCATACTCGCACTGTGCCTGGCATATCCCGAACGGGCTCCTTTTACGATAAAGGCCATAGGGCTGTTTATTATTACTCGAGCGCTCTTCATAAGCCTTACGCATCTGGGCCCGTTTCCCGTGCATGCCCCGATCAATTCCCAGCTGATCCATGATTTCTCCTTCACCGGGGACTTGTTCTTCTCGGGGCATACGGGACTTCCGTTCCTTATGGCGCTCGTGTATTGGGACAAGAAATCGCTCAGATTCTTTTTCCTCGTTGCCTCGGTTTTCTTTGGCGCCATAGTGCTGCTCGGACATTTCCATTATTCCATCGACGTGTTTTCCGCGTTCTTTATAACCTATGGAACATACAGACTTGCCGAGCGGTTTTTCAGTCGAGACATGCGGTTTTTCGAAACACCGCTGCTTTGAAAATGTACTGCTTACGGTATTGACGATGTTTTCTCTAGTCTCCAAATATCTACGATAGGAAACCAAGTATGGTCTGGATTTCTCACGAAATAGGTCCTAACGTCGTCTAATAGGGAGCACAATGACAAAAAACCCTTGCTTAGCAAGGGTTTTTTGTCTCGGTCACTTTGAATTTTATATATTGACTAAATATTTACTTATGTTATGATTATATAAAATTATATTTTCTAACTCATTAACAAAGGCCTAAGGAGGGCCTATATATGAAAAACTTGTTCCAAGACAGAACGATTCAATCTTTGGAAAACATTACTGGGCTAGCAATAGCCAATGGTTTTGTTCTACCTGATGGAGTAACTAGAAAAGAGTGGGCGGAAAAGAAAGTAGAGCCCAATCTTGCACAGAATGATGATATAACAAATTTCCTTCAATCTATACTAGAGGTTGAGAGAATTCGTAATTACTTCATTGTTCAACTGAAACGTACCCTAAATCCAGAACTTTACGGGATCTACCGTAAATGGAAACAAACGCAACATGAAGCATTAGAAGGCATAATCCGAGCACTGGAAAATTGGAACACTCGGCCTCTTGTCGAAGTACCGACAGGACTGGGTAAATCCATGATTTGGGGAGCTCTGGTGCGTGCTTACTATGACACACTTCGTGTGTTTGGTGCAGAAGACCAGTTTGAAATGATCATTTTCACTTCCCGGATACATATCGGGGATCAAATGATTACAAAAACGCGGGCTACCGCAAAAGATACGGAAGATGATGATGAGCCTCTGGAGTATGGCGATGTAAAAATGTGGTTGCCGAATTTTTCTGACTCTGATATTAGAATTTTAGCTGGAAAAACCGGATCGCTTAAACAGCGAATCAAAAACCCAAAGCTGACAATTGCCTGCTATGCAGGGCTCAATGAAAGAACAGTAAGTTCTGTTTTTACCAAAAAAGCAGGGCTTACCGTGCTTGATGAGTCTCACCGTGTAACCGACCGCGTACGTATCATGCTTGAGAACACTATGTACACTGGTTTTTTTGTAGGAGGGTCAGCAACGACAAAGGGTCCAAAGGGTAATAATCCATTCATATTCTTTGAGGCTATTAAACCTGAAAAGGAAGATAGTATTGATGTGTCCTATGTCGAGCGCTTGGCCTACTATGCACCTCTTAGTTTATGTATTAAACGTAGTGAGCTCAAACGTATGCGCTATGTGAATACAAAAACAAGCATTGATCTATCGTCTGTAACTGCACGGAGAGGAGATTTGCCGCCAAAGGAAGCTGCAAAACTCATAGCTAAGAATGTTCCTACAATGAAAAAGATTCTTGAGGAATTATTTCTGGGAGAACATCAAGTACTACAGGCTGTGGGTAGTAAGACCCCAATTGAGCGTAAATGGCTGGTATTTGTAGACCGTATTGCAATTGCTCGTGAGCTTACGGAATTCTGTAACATGACACTTTTTCCACTTTTGCAAAAAAAGTATCAAAAAAACATTCACTTTGCCGCAAGTTATGTGAGTGGTGCAAAAAACAAAATTGGTCTTGGCATGCCGCATTCGGTTTTTATTGATCGTATGCAGAAATTCCATACTGGTGAAATTACAATCATGTTCAGCAGTGAAAAAATAGGTGAAGGATCTGATGTTCCTGACGTGAATGGTATTCTGGGTTTTCGAGCTTATGGTCGCCCATCTCTTTGGAAATTCATTCAAGAGGTAGGAAGAGGAACTCGCTTTGTTGAGGGGGAAGATCTTTTGGTGGTTGATGGTGTATTTAAGAGTAGCAAGCATAGGCTTGCCGCACTATTATCTGAGTTCGGACTAACCTCATATCTAAGCGGAGGCCTCATCGCAGGCTATCAAGGT
>JARIHA010000179.1 GCA_029288475.1 Candidatus Tayloriibacteriota bacterium
TTTCTCTACTGTCTGCTGTATAACGTGATTGACTGTTTGAGTGATGCCTTGCGGCGCCTGTTCCATCAATGCCACCGTAAATATCCCCGTAGCAATCGAGGTGACAAAACTTACAAGAAGTCCGACGAGTATTAACTGATGTTTAGTAAGGTCTTCCATTCGTTTATCATATCAAGGAGTGAATGAATGGTAAACAATACTAAAACGACACTGGATCATTGAACAATGGTAACCCTGCACTAAAACACTACTGGATCGCTAAGCGCTTCGCTAACCCGCTCCCAGTAGTGTTTTAGTGCAGGGTTACCAACGACTCAGATCATCTCGTATTGATGAATTTTTTCAACAAACTGAGGGTTTTCTCAATATCCTTTCTTGTCGTCTTATTTCCAAGACTGAAGCGGAGGGAGTGAACGGCGGCATCGGTGCTTTTTCCTAGAGCACTGATCACGTAGGACTCATCTTCATCGCGAAGGCATGAGCTTTTTGTTGAACAAGAAATCCCTTCGGCATCAAGCTGAAGAAGCAAAAACTCGGTATCAACAGGAGAAGCAGAAATATTTATATTATTAGCAATTCTCTGAGTGAGACTTCCATTCACAGTGACTTGAGGAATAGCCTTGAGGTTCTCTATGAAAAAATCGCGTAGCAAAGTAATTCTCTTTGTTTCTTTCTCACGATTCTTAAACGCAAGCTCGAGCGCTTTTGCAAAACCACAGATAGCAGGAACATTCTCAGTACCAGCACGAAGGCCATTTTCCTGTCCTCCTCCGTGAATAATCGGAGAAAGAATAACTCCTCTTTTTTTCCACAACAGACCAATACCTCGAGGACCGTACATTTTCTGTCCGTCGAGCGTGATCATATCCGCGCCGAAACCTCGGACATCTATCGGTAAATAGAGTGGAGCCTGACTGGCATCTACATGAAGATACGGGAGAGGGACTGCAGTTGAATCTTGAACAATCGGAAAATTCTTTTTTGCCGCTCTCACGATTTTCGCAATATCAATAATTGGCTGGATAGTGCCAATCTCGTTATTCACAAACATAAGAGAAACAAGAAACGTATTGGGCCTGATCTTTTCTTTCAATTCTTTCGTATTAATAATCCCTTCTTCATTTACAGAAATATAATCCACTGCAACCCCTTGGGCTTCGAGCCAATGAGCAACCTCAAGTACTGACGGATGTTCGATCGCAGAAGTAATAAAATGGAGATCCTGTGGTTTCTTTGTTTTTTTACCCGACTTAAGAACCGCTTGATATGCACCGATGATCGCAAGATTATTCGCTTCCGTTCCACTTGCTGTGAAAATCAACTCGTCAGCGTGACCATGAAGAATATCTGCAATTTGTTTTTTTGCCCCATCGACAGCTTTCTTTGCTGCAACTCCTTCTGTATGAATAGAAGAAGGATTGGCAAAATCAGGCGAGAGATAAGCACTCATCACCTTCTGAACCTCAGGCGCCACCGGAGTGATAGCCGCATAATCAAGATAAATTCGCTTCTTTGCCATACTGGAAAAATTAGCACAAAAAGCGGATTCTTGCACCTTTACCGATCTTCTCTACTAATAAAAGCTAAAAACTTCACTTTTTGCCCATTTTAAGCTATGATTTGCCCTATGACCATGTTGAGCTTAGCTCCTTATATAGTATACGCAGCAATCGCTGTTTGCCTGATTCTCATTGGCGTCGTCATTCATCTGGAAATCAAAGTGAAACATCTGCTTGCAGGGAAAGACGGCAAGAGCCTCGAGGACTCAATAATTGAGATACAAGAAGGATGGCATACTGAAAGAAAGTTCAAAGAAGAAATGCAGAAATATCTCCTTCAGGTAGAAAAAAGACTTTCTCGGGGAATTCGAGGAGTAGAGACGTTACGCTTCAATGCATTTCAAGGTACTGGCTCAGGAGGCAATCAAAGCTTCACTACCGTCTATACGGATGAAAAAGGAAATGGAGTGATCATCACGGGGTTGAACGCGCGAGAACGAATGTCACTTTTTTCCAAACCGCTCAAATCATGGAGATCAGATTTTGAACTCATACCGGAAGAAAAAGAGGCCCTCGACAAAGCGAAGCAGTCCATCATAATTTAGCGACTCATCCGTCACAAGTACATACGCATGCAGAAAAAACCTATTCAAAACCTCATAGAGCGTCCCCCCGTCATTGCGATCATGGGACACATCGACCACGGAAAGTCCACTCTTCTCGACTATATTCGACATACCAATATTACTGCGAAGGAAGCGGGAGGAATCACTCAGCACATTGGAGCATATGAAGTAATTCATAAAAACGGAGATGGAAAAGAAAGAAAGATCACTTTTCTCGATACTCCTGGACATGCCGCATTTAAAGGCATACGAACACGAGGAGCAAATGTTGCTGACATAGCAGTACTCGTCGTCTCAGGTGAAGATGGAGTAAAGCCACAGACTCTTGAAGCGCTGCAGAGCATCTTGTCCGCAAAGATCCCTTACATTGTTGCCATCAATAAAATTGATTCGCCAAAAGCGGATGTAGAACGCACCAAACAAAACCTCGCTGAGAACGAAATCTATCTTGAGAATTATGGTGGACAAGTACCATGGGTCCCTATTTCCGCAAAAACAGGAGAAGGTATCCCCCAGCTTCTCGATCTCATGCTTCTCATGGCTGAAGTCGGAGAGTTCAAAGCCGATCCGAATGCCGCGGCAGAAGGAGTGGTTATTGAAACCAATTTAGATAAAAAGAAAGGAGTATCAGCCACCCTTATCATAAAGAACGGTACTTTACGTAATGGTATGACCGTAGTCAGCGGAGAAAGCATTGCTCCCGTGCGTATCATGGAAAATTTCAAAGGAGAACGTGTCGCTGAAGCAAGTTTTTCAAGCCCTATCAAGTTGATTGGATTTGATATTACCCCAAAGGTAGGAGATACCTTTAAAAGCTACGAAAACAAAAAGGCGGCTGAGGCAGCAATTGAAGAAGAGAAAGCGACACCATCCCAAGCGCCAGAAAAGAAAGTGATGACAAATTCTACCGGCCCTGCCCCAGAAATCGAACCTCTCAATATTCCCCTTATCGTCAAAGCCGACAGTGCTGGTTCTTTGGAAGCGATTGAAAATGAAATTCAAAAAATTAAGCAAGAACGAGTGAAGATTAAGATCGTTCACTCAGGCATTGGAGAGATCAGTGAGAACGACATTAAGGCCGCTAGCGGTCATGAACACGCGCTGATGGTAGGTTTCCACACACGCATAGACAACTTGGCAAAATCGACCGCAGAACGCAACGGTATCGAAATTCACCTCTTCGACATCATTTACAAACTCATTGAGTGGGTAGAACAAGTGGCAAAAGAAAAAGCACCTAAATTCCAAGTAGAGGAAATCACCGGCAAAGCAAAGATCCTGAAGATCTTCAGCAAGAGCAAGGACAAGCAGGTACTTGGAGGAAAAGTGATCGAGGGCGTCATCACTTCGGGAGAAGAAGTGAAGATCATCAGACGTGAGGCAGAGATCGGCCGAGGCAGAATTCGTGAGCTTCAACAGCAGAAAGTAAAAGCTACTGAAGCAAAGAAAGATACAGAATTCGGCGCAATGATTGAATCGAAGATTGAAATCGTAGCGGGAGATCAAATCTTGGTCTTAAGCTACGTCACTAAATAACACCAAAACATCAACCAACCACTATGAAACTCGAAGAAAACACACAGAAAGACGAAAAAGTGCGTGAGATCGTAAAAGAGCTCGCGGCGCAATTTATCCAAAGAGAGTCCAATAGGAGCTCTATCATTACTGTTACAAACGTTATCA
>JARIHA010000018.1 GCA_029288475.1 Candidatus Tayloriibacteriota bacterium
CTCTACAATACCCCAGTTTTAACAAATAATCAAACGTAACGTAATGGTAAAACTCGCCAAGAAAAAATCCTTCCAGAGACCCTCACTCTTAGCTTGGGGTCGAGAAAAGAAGATTTTTTCTTGGCGAGTTTTAGTTTTTTATTTGCCTGATTTACTAGTTACCTGATTATTTCTTGTAACTTACTTTGTCATCCATATCCAACCAATCAAACAAAGTCGTATCCTTATCCATACCTAGCTTTAGCGCTTCGCCTGAAAGCCATGCTTTCTTGTCTGCATTGTCACTGTAATTATTCTTTGCTACTTCAGCATTCCATTTTTTTATTTCATCATCTGTCTTTTGGATACCATTTTTCTTCACCCATTCTGCGATCTCATCATCAGAATGACCTTCGGCTACGAACTTCTTAAAGTTATCCCCCTTGATACCTTTGAAGCTAAAGAGTTGATTATCGAGAGGACAATCAAAATGATATTCTCCAATATTTCCCCAAAGTAATGCACGGCACTTGTCGATCGTCCTTGAGAGAATAGAGAAACCTCCGAGCTTGGTGTGCGGGCTTCGTGGAGCTTCTTTCGTCAAATCTTTTCCTTGTTTGTATGAATCCATTTATATATTATTAATAATAAATACTTTACATAATAAAGTATAACGCACGCAAAGTGAAAGTCAATGGAATATATACAATAAAACACTTGCGTAAACTATAAAAATTTGTTCTAATATACTCTACATGAAGACAGCCGAGAAAAAAACAAAACAGACCAATCTTAAAGGAGAAGCTTGCCCTATCGCCCAAGCTTCTTCCCTTATTGGAGACATGTGGAGCATTCTTATTATCCGTGACCTTCTCAAAGAGCCGCGAAGATTTAACGAACTTCAACAATCACTCATTCCCTGCGATTCAAACACTCCCATAAACAGTCGCACGCTTACAAATAGACTCAAAACACTTGAAGGAGCAGACATTATCTTAAGAACTGTTTTTCCTCACGAAATGCCACCTAAAGTAGAATACTCCCTTACTAAGAAAGGTGAAGCATTGTCAGAAATAATCGATCAGCTCAAACAGTACGGAAAAAAATATTGCTAAACTATCATATCTAGTAAATTCATCCGTCTTTAAGCATGGAACTACCGAGAAGGAACTTACATGACAAACATATTGGTATTTGAAGAAACTGAAGAAGAAACTCGTCTCAAAATTAATGGTGTACAGAAGCTGATAAGCAGAACAAGGAACAAAGATAGAAAAGCTGAACTATTCAGGGATTACTTACTCACTGAACATCTGCAATTAATAAAACTTAACAATGTAGACTTATTTAAGCAAGAACGAACTCTAACTGAACTACTGAATCTCGTAGACTCAATTGGCTTCAAAACAGAACTGACCACGATTTATCCCTATTTCACCCTTTGTGTTCATCATGAGTAAGATTTGTACACAACAAAAAACACGTGGACCCAATGTCAGCGTGTTTTTTACTCTGAAACCCTTCGAGGGATCAAAGCTTTATTTGTCCATATCCTTAAAAAAATCCTTTGTCTGTTCTTCTGTTTTCTTTATATCGTCTTTGGTTTCATCCCAGGATTCTTTTGCATTTTCTTTTTTCTTTGCAGCCTCATCTTTTATCTCGTCCTTCCAATCTCCACTAGGATTTTCAGATGAGGGATTATTATCATTAGCCATAATTGTGTGAAATCATCATTAAATAATAATGAATTCGACCACAACTAAGAGACGGCCCAAGCTAAGTCTTATTTCACTACCTTGATCGTAACGTGAAATGCTATCTCAAGCATTGAACACATCGCCCCTTGAGCGCAGTAAGGACGTCCTGTGGCACTCAATACGGTTGTACCAACCTGATCTGCCGTATAGATACCCTGAGCGCCACGAATAACAGCGATGTTCTTCACTCTGCTGATAACAGACTGATTACTCAAAGAAAGATTCCATTCGTATTCTCCCAGATTTAAAAGAAAACGATCTCCAACATGGAAGGTTACTGTTTTGTTATTGTCTGCTTGAGTAACACTGAGAGATTGTGTCCCAGTATTGGAAGGCATCGGCACATGACCTGGATGATCCTGAACTACTTGTGAGTCTTGCTGTTGAATAGCATCAATCGTAGCTTGATATTGTGTACCTATATAAAAAGTAAGGACAGGAAGTACGCCGATAAAGAAGATTACTGCCGCCAACTTTGAGTACCACGTATATTCATTCCATTTAATCATATATTTATTTTTATTAATTATAATAATTTTTTTACTATCACTTACTTAATGCGAAACTTTGTACCACTTGCCCCATCACCCCGCTAAACATATCCTCGGCCGCCTGATTTTCGGCAGTATACTTGGCGATCGCGGCAGGATCGGAAGTATAAGCCCCGGGATTACTTGAATGGTCAAACAAAGCGAGGCGATAACATAGATTATTCTTAGCAAAACTATATTCACGAGTCGTATAAAAGTTGCCTGCACCTGCATCACTGTTTGTACGAAGATCAAAGGTTAGACCGTTTGGAGTAGTGCTACCGGTCGTAGCTGGAAAAGTTTGCGTCTTATCTGGCCAAAGCGTACAGGTACCTGGAGTCACCGCCACATCAATGTTTGCCTGAGAAATAGTGCCACCCGGATAATATGTCTTTGGAAAATCAAATGTGGTAGAAGTAACCCCTACGCCTGGAACAGGCGGATAGTTATTATTTTCCTTGACCGAAAGATCGTCAGGATAGGTAAGAGTATAATGATATTTAGTATTCGTATAAGTCTTGCTAGAAAGTGATGAAGCAGTAACGACAAAGCTTAATTGATTGCTCAAAAGAGTCAAATAAGGGATAGATGCAGTGAGTGTATAAGAGCCAGGAGTAAGTGCAAAAGGTTTTTGACATGAAGTAGTCACTCCCGCAAAGCCATTGCTTGTGTTTTGTACATCAGTACAGAGGAAACGATTGACTCTTGCCGTAATCACCGTGTCTGAACCTGTGCCTGGATTTCCTTCCCACAAAACAGCGGTGGTGCCGTCTTGTTTGGTAACCCACACAATAAGATGGCTTTTATTTTGCCATGCTGGCTGATTTATTTGTGCGTCTGGCGGTAAGGTAGCAAAACCTTTGCCAGTAAGAGTAATCGTAGCCCCTACCGGTGCTGAAAGCGGAGAAACAGCGGTCAGGACGAGTGGAGAGGTAGTAGCTGTTCCAGATGGAGTGGAAGATGCAGTTGCGGTAGAAACAGGGGGATTCATTGTTGGTAAATTTTGATACTGACTGGTATTGCTTGAGTACATAGCCACATAGACTCCCCCTCCAACAAGAAGAAGCGCCAAGACAATAAGTCCGCTGATAATTACGTTTTGACTTCTCATGATTTGTAATGATTAAGGGAGAGTAAAGACAAACCTTCGCGCTGATTCATTTCCCTATCGTGTTTACGCGCACTGTGTTCGGCAAAGAAAATAAGAACAAGGGAGCAGACTGCGAGCACGGTCGTGATCAACGCAATTGTACCAAAGCGTACTTCCCTTTTTTTATCCATTGCTCTATTCTAACTTATTTTGACCAATTCTAAAAGCAAAAAACCGCCCAACGAG
>JARIHA010000026.1 GCA_029288475.1 Candidatus Tayloriibacteriota bacterium
CACTATAGTGCTGAAGCTTTGCTGATCCGTTGAGAAGTGCCTGATCGACCACTTTTACCAGCATATCAGTTATTCTCTTGGAAGTCGTTGCCTGAATGACCCGCCTGCCGGTTGGATAAGAAATAGTCTTTGAAAAACCAACATCGTAGTTGATCTGCTTTACTACATGGGGAAACGGAAGAGTTCCGCCGTTTGCCAATGATGAGAAAGCGCGTGCTACCTCGATCGGAGTCACTGCAATTCCCTGTCCGAAGGATGCCGTTGCGTATTCAACCTGCCGAGAGCTCTTTAGGTTGTCGATCAGTCCGGACGTTTCGTTTGGTAGATCAATGCCGGTCTTCTCTCCAAAACCATAGTTCTTCATGTAAGAAGCAAAGGTGGTTGTTCCCATTTTAAGAGCGACAAATGACGCTCCGACGTTCAATGACTGATTCAAAATCTGCTGCATAGGAATAACTCCTCGAGCCTTGCCATCGTAGTTACAGATCTTCTTGCTATTGAGCGTGATACAGCCGGTATCATCGTATGTTGTTGCTTCCGTTATTGCTTGGGAATCAAGCCCGGCCGCCATGGTCAACGCTTTGACGATCGATCCCACCTCATAATCATTCTCTACCAAAGGATTGGAAAAAATGGCCGAGCTTTTTTGGTCTTGAGGATTATTTGGGTCAAAGGTAGGATTTACCGCCATTGCATAAATTTCTCCTGAAACCGGGTCGATGATTATTCCACCTGTCATATCAGACTGCCATGTTGACTCTACGCCGGCAAGCTCTTTCTCCAAATATCCCTGCACGTTTGGTTCAATGCTCGAAACAATGTCACCCTCCAAACTCGTTCCTTTAGTAAGCGTCTGATCAATGTTTGAAAACATTTCTGCGAAGAAATTCACATATGCAGTAGAATCATCGCGTTTCAATGTGCTTTCATAATAGCTTTCAAGCCCGTATCGCCCCGCCAGATTGTCTCCTTTGTATCCCACCAGTCCAAGCGTATGTGAAGCAAGGCTTCCTCCTGGATACACGCGCCAATTTTCTTTTGAGACGGACAATCCAGGTATCTTGAGCGAAAGCAAGCTAGGACCCTTGTCCACGGGCAATTGCTTTACCAACTCTTCATAGCTGTCATTTGGCTTTGTGGCTTTAGCCATAAAAGCGTCCTGAGGAATAGGCACGAGAGCATTTATCTTTGCGTAGGCATCAGTAGGATTTGGCAAAAGCTTTGGACTGATTGCCAAGGTCAGGCCCGACTTGATTGTTGCGGCCGAATACAGAGAACCGTCCCGGTTCTGAAAATAAACAGTTCCTCGATTAAATATCTGCTGATCGGGACGCACGTATTGATGATCGGCTCTCTGCGTATAATCATTACCATGAACGATCTGGACAAGGTACAATTTAGAAACAAGAATCAAGGCGAAGACGATTACCAGAATCGACACCGCTCTGATTCGCCACAATAGTCCTTGTTTCATATCTAATGAGTGGTATTAAGAGAGAAACTATCTCCGCCATCCTTAAATGAAAGATACTGAGGATTCAACGGTTCAGTGAAGCCAAGCTCGAGCGCATACTCGGGCGTGATTTTGCTTACAAGTGCCACATGCTCCGCTTCTAGCTCACTAAGATCAGAATTCACTTTGGTGATCTGACTCTCTGCGGTTTGTCGCCTTACAATATTAAAAACTGTCTTATTAATCATCAGCACATATGCAATTATGCAAAAAACGATAAGGCCGACCAGCACCCAAAAAGCGTACTGTATCCTTTGCTGATCTTGAATTGTTTGTTTTAATACCTTCATTTATTCTTTCTTTATATACCCGTCACTTTTTTTAAATTCCGTGGTTTTTTCTAAAATGCGGAGCTTTGCGCTTCGTGCCCGCCGATTTTCCTTAAGTTCTTCACTAGATGGAGCAAGCGGCTTCTTGGTAATGATCGTCGCCTTATCTTCCTTATGCATCTCCAGAAAAAAGCGTTTTACGATCCTGTCTTCAATACTATGGAAGGAAATGACCGACATTCTTCCTCCGATTTTCCCTGCCTTTGCATCACCGGTTTTAAGTAATGAAAATCCTTTCTTTAATCCCTCTCGAAGCGACTGAATCTCGTCGTTGGCTGCAATGCGTAGTGCCTGAAATGTCTTGGTGGCAAAATGAGTCTTGCCTTTGGTGTATAAAAATGGCACTCCGCTGCGAATGATGTCGACGAGTTCAAAGGTTGTGGCAATGGGTTTTTTCTTTCGTGCCTCTACTATCCTGTTGGCAATCTTTCGGGAATAGCGTTCTTCGCCGTAGCCGTAAATAATATCGGCAATGTTTTCTTCATCCCATTCGTTCACGACCTGATGCGCGGTGATCTCGCCCTTTTCAGCATCTGGATTGCGCTTGAAGGTCATGAGAAGCGGTTCATCCCGTTGAAAACTAAATCCTCTGCCAGAATCCTCAAACTGATTTGAGCTGAGGCCGAGGTCAAAAAGAATGCCGTCAATTTCTGATATTCCCGCTTCGCGAAGAACTACATCAACATTTCTAAAGCTAGACTGATGAAGACTAAAAACAGCTTTTCCCTTTCCGGCCTTTTCCGCCATCTCATTTGCGACATCAAGCCTGACTTGGGCGCGGCTTAGTGCATCTTCATCCAGATCAATACCGACAATACGCACGTCTTTGCCGTGAAGTTCGATCATCTTCTCGCTGTGTCCGCCACCATTAATGGTTGCGTCCACGATGATCGCGGGTCCGGCAGAAGATTTTTCCTCGCCAATTGCCAGTCCATCTATTGATTCGTGTAAAAGAACAGTCTTGTGGATCATTTCAGTATAAAATCAGGATTAAAGTACGCCGATCTGCCCAAGCTTCTCAGCCAAAGCATCCGCGCGCTTCTCAACACCAGCCTTGTAATCCATCCACTGTTTTTCGTTCCAGATCTCAATACGATCCTGAACGCCTACAATCGACACCTTCCCTTTCAGTCCCGAACGTTCCCGAAGAAAGTCCGGCACCAAAATACGCCCTATCGCATCCACATCTACTTCCACCGCTCCGCCGAACATGTAGCGGTTGAAGCTTCGCGTATCAGACTGAAGCATTGATGACTCACCCAACTTTTCCGATATGTTCTCCCATGCCTTGAGCGTGAAGCCAAAAAGACATCCGTCCAAACCGGGAGTTACTACGATCTTCTTGCCGATCTCCTTTCGGAACTTCACCGGCAAAGAAAGCCTATTCTTTTCATCTATCGTGTGGGTGTATTCACCTATGAACATGATTCATCTTCTTTTACTTTTTCCTCCTCCCTCCTGATACGCACTTTTTCCCGAGGGGCTGCCTCGAGCAAAACAGTGGTAAAGAAATATGACCGATTACCAATCACAACGTTATACGTTCTTTCATGGATCTTCATGTGGATTTTTTTTAATTATTAAATTCCCACTTCTTCCCACTTACTGTGTATCTTATAACACTTTATCCCACTCTGCTAATAAGTTATCCACACTAAAACATACAAAAACGAAAAAAGCCCTCAAAAATGGGCTTCTTCGGATAAAAAAATAAAAACTATGGTCGAGCTTGCTAGCTTGGAATTTTTTCTGGTTCGGTATTCTTTAGTTCAATGACTTCCTGCACGTTTGCACGATCGAGAAGATAACGCTGCATGTTTTGTGCTTTCGTGATATCCAATCCTGGAAGAACAATCTCAGAACGGTCGACTGAAGAGCGGTCAGTGTCCTCGTGACCTGCAGTCAGAATGACGAGATTGCACATGCCGAGCAAACGATAAAGCGCACTTTGCTCAATATTTATATCCTGAATTTGTTTGTATGGCATCGATATTTCCTGTTGGCCGACAATACCCTTCACGAAACTAAAATCATTGGTATCGAGACGATACTTGAATGCTGAGTAAGTAAGATATGCAAGGGCAAGACCAAAGGCAAGAGAAATAATAAAAAATACCAATACAAGAAGAAGAGCATAATTGAGATACATGCCAACGGTGGGATTTTGCTCAGCCATTTTTTGCACATCTGGAGAATATGCGAGTATGATCTTAAGGACGAGCAAGATAATCTCGACCGCAAAAAAGATGAACGGAATGACACTCCTCTCCGCAAGAAAAAAATAAAGCGCCTTTGATCCCAGCTTTTGATAGACTCCCTGTTGATTTTCTATATCAGTTTTTTCCATACTCTTTATTTTACACCAAGATGAGCTTTTTTTCCTTTTTGCTTGGTGTATTATCAAATTATGAATAGGAAATATATAAATTTCAGCAAGGCGGCATTAATTGGAGGCGTTTTCATCGCCACCCTTATTCCTTCCTTTTCTTTTGCTAGTGGATACGGCCGGATTAATAATTATGGCTCTATGGGGATGAATATGAACGGCTATAACAACAGCTACAACATGAACTACGGTAACAATTCGTACCAACAAAACAGCAGTAATTATAATAGCAATTACAACTATAGAAACTACGGACAAGGAAATCAGAATAGCTATTCAAACAACAGCAATTACAGTAATCGTATGAATCATTATTCTCGAGGAGGATATTCTTCGGGATATTCTGGAAATTATTCTTCAGGCATGCAAAACTATGGGTTCAGAAATTACGCTTCGCCTCACTCATATGCCTCCCCGACTTATTCAAGTCCACAATATGATTATTCTTCATGGGGCTGGGACAATTCGGGAGGATATTCTTCGGGTGATTGGGATGGATGGAATTACTAAGTCTTCGCCTGATCTTTTTTCTCTTCAAGCTCAAGACAAACTGAGTTCATACAATAACGCTTGCCAGTTGAAGTAGGTCCATCGTTAAACACGTGGCCCAAATGAGAACCACACTTTGCACAGAGCACTTCTGTACGATCCATACCATATTCGGCATCTTTTTCATATTTAACAGCACCAGGAAGTGCGTCATCGAAACTTGGCCATCCAGTTCCCGAATCAAATTTAGTATCTGAAGAAAAGAGCGGGTTGCCACATACTACACAGTTGTACGAGCCCTCGCGCTTTTCGTGAAGCAATTTGCCACTAAAAGGAGCTTCGGTTCCTTTTTCCCTGAGCACTTTATACTGCTCCGGAGTAAGCATCTTCTTTATCTCTTCCTCATTTGGGATTGAATCTTTTTTCATAAATTATTTATCTTTAGCTAATAATGCCGCAAACTTTTCCTGAACCTTCTCAAGCTTTGGATTGATGACCAGTTCGCAATAAGGATTACTCTTGTTCTTTGCAAAATAGTCCTGATGATAGCTTTCTGCTTCATAGAATTTATCGAGAGGCACTACTTCAGTCACAATCGGCTTACCGCCGGCATTTGATTCATTTATTTCCTTGATAAAATCTTCAGCGTCCCTTTTTTGCTCGGGAGTAGTATAGAGAATGATCGAGCGATATTGAGTACCCACATCGTT
>JARIHA010000036.1 GCA_029288475.1 Candidatus Tayloriibacteriota bacterium
TCCTTGAATCGCTCGTCTACATGAGCAAAACCGCGCGCGACCATTAATGCAAGCTCGTCCAGGGTGATGTTTTTAGGCATTGATAGCATAATCTATTCAACCATATTGAGTATGAAATCTTACTGAAGTTTTGTTAAAAAACGCTTTGTTTTTTAACACCATGAACCACAGCAGAAAACAGGTGGCGTCGCATGCTCTCTTTAGGTATGATGCCAGTATGACCTCAGTGGAAAGGATAAAAAGAAAGACAAGAACTACTCAAGAGCTTTACCAAGTCATGCATTTTGCCATTGACTACATGCGAGAGCATGCGATGAAAAAGCCGAGCATAGAAGCAGTCGCAAAAGTAATAGGGATGAGCACTTCTCGATTTGAGCATATGTTTGCCGAGTGGGCAGGAACAAGCCCAAAGCGTTTTCTTTCCTATCTCCTCAAGGAAAAAGCAAAAAAGAATTTAAACGAAACTCAGGATATTTTAAGAACCGCTTATTCTTCGGGTCTTTCTGGGCCTAATCGTCTTCATGAGCTCATGGTCACCTACGAAGCTGTTTCTCCTGGTGAGTTTAAAAAAGGTAATATAGAGATAACCTACGGTTTACAGCCTTCTCCTTTTGGCTGGTGCCTGATCGGGCTTACTAAACGTGGTATTTGTCAGCTTTCATTTGTAAATACAAACAACCAGACGGAAGCGGTCAAGATAATTAAAGAAGTGTGGCCGCATTCGATCTTGATTCGCAACGATGCGCGTATTGCTCCTTATGTTAAAAAAATATTTAAAGCAGAAAGGTTGAATACGCCAATTCGCTTGCTCCTGAAAGGAACTAATTTTCAAATAAAAGTATGGGAAGCGCTTCTTAAGATACCGCAAGGTGATATTTCAAGTTATGCAAAAATTGCCGATGCAGTTGGGTCTCCAAAAGCAGTACGTGCAGTAGGAACTGCCTGCGGCAAAAACTCGATCGCCTTCCTCATCCCTTGTCACCGTGTATTAACCTCAGCGGGTAAGCTTGGCGGCTATCATTGGGGAATTGAACGCAAAGAAGCAATACTTGCCTGGGAAGCCGTTCGTCAAAGCGGAAATAAAGAATAGTATCTAATCGTTTTTCTTTCGATCTGCAACTCTCCACAATATTCGAGCGGCATAGGTGCGATAAGGTGACCAGGCCTTGAGCATTGCATTGAAGCGTTTTTCACTTGGCCATTTCTTAAGATCATAGAGATGCATGATGCCTTTACGTAATCCAAGATCACCAAGAGAGAATATGTCTGTACGGCCAAGCGAGAACATCAATACCATCTCTGCGGTCCAGGGTCCGATACCTTTTACTTTAGTAAGTTCACTTAGTACCTCCTCATCTTTCAAAAAAGGGATTTTTTTAAGATCAAGTTCGCCGCTGGTCACTTTTTCAGCCAGGTTTCTAATTGCCCTTGTCTTATTTCCAGAAAGTCCGCATTCGCGCATCTGCAAATCGGTAAGCAAAAGAACTTTTTTGGCAGTAATACCTCCAGGTGCAAAAAGTCTTCTGAATCTGCCGAATATAGTATCGGCAGCTTTGCCAGAAAGCTGTTGTCCCACAATAGTTCTGATAATATCTCGAAAAAGGTCTTTTGAGGCTACAACATCATCAATATCAAAATCCAGTGCCGCTTTATGAAGCAGAGGGTCGGCTTTTTTAAAATGAAGTTTCGCCTTGGAGTACATGATATGATTAGTATATGCCAAAAACAAAACTTTTTGTAGACCAAACGATAGAGATAAACGCTCCAGCTCCAAAAGTGTGGGAAGCGATCACTCGGCGCGAGAATAGCGACCTGTGGACAAAGGAGTTTTCAAGTGGAGGGCCAAATTTTCATATTGAGTCGGATTGGAGGCTTGGCAGTCCTGTGCAGTGGAAAGGGCAGGACGGGACACTCATAGTTAACGGTACAGTAACCGCATTACTGCCGAATAAACTTCTGCGCTTTACTGTATTTGACGTAAGGAATGAAAGAAAACTCGATGTGACAGAAAAAGATGGTATTACATTTGAATTTAATGAAGCAAATGGCAAGACGGAACTCCATGTTCTACAGGGAGATTTTTCAGTACTACCCGAAGGAAAGAAATACCGTGATATGAGTGACCAGACATGGACACGAGTGCTGCCAATTATAAAAAAGATCGCAGAAAATAATCAATGAAAAAGCAAGTTCAAGATTCTTCAACTTACGGTGCATTCTTGCGGGGAATAAATGTTGGAGGCAATAGGATCATCCCCATGAAAGAACTGAAGAAAGCTTTTGAAGAGCTTGGCTTTACTGATGTACGGACACTTTTAGCCAGCGGTAATGTTATTTTTACCACGGGTAAAAAAGAAAAGCCGGAAGCTCTTGTTAAAAAGATTGAACAGAAACTTCAAAAAACATTTGGTCATTCCATCGGTACTCAATTGCGTACCATTGAATCACTCGAAATAATAACAAAGAAAAATCCTTTTACGGAAATAAAGATCACTCCTGAAACCCGTCTTTACGTGACATTCATACCCGAGAGGCCAAAAACAGCTCTCGCCCTGCCGTATCAAACTGCAGAGAAAGAATATTGTATTCTTAAGGAAACGGATGGGGAAGTATTTAGTGTACTCACGCTTATTCATGGCTCTCGTTCAGTTGATGCAATGAATATCCTTGGCAAACACTACGGCAAGAATATCACTACCAGAAATCTGAATACTCTTGTAAAGATGGTTCAGGCTGCAAGAAAATAAAAAAGAGGTCGTCTTTGTTGTTATGGACGATAAAGACAAAAACAAACCATCTCAAAAAAGTTCAAATCGAAGCGTAGATAGAGCTTCAGGTCCAGGATTAGATTCAGATAGTGATGACGTATCTCCTGCAATGTTGAGAAATGAATTGAACCGCTTTCTTGATCAGGATTTTTGGATTGAACCTTTTGATATATTTCGGAGAACTCCTCGATTGTGGAGTAAAATGGGACTAGGAGCCTTTCCCCGTATAGATATTTCAGAAACAGTAGATGAAGTAAAGGTTGCAATGGAAATTCCAGGAGTCGATCCTGAGAATATTGATGTTGAGGTCAAAGGTGACTGGATGAGAGTCAGAGGAAGAACTGAAAGAAAGATTGAATCAAAGGAAAAGCCTTATCGATATGAACGAACCTACGGTCAGTTCAGCAGAGAATTTACCTTACCGGCTCGGGTGAGAGATGATCAGGCAAAAGCTGTCTATAAGGACGGAGTTCTCTCGATCACTCTTCCAAAGATAGAGGAAGATAAGAGAAAAAAGATTTCTATCGAAAAACAATAAAAGTTTTCAACAGGTGCGCATAGTAAATACACTTGGATAGTGTATAGTTGTTGTATGGCAAAACGAATTAATTCTAGAAAAAAGACATCGCGATCTCGCAAGACTGTAAAACGTCTCGCAACAAAGCGTGTCCGATTAGCAGCTAAAGCTAAAAAGGGTAAAAGGTAGATATTTTCATAATCATGGATAAAAACAACCCGACTAAAGAGAACTGGATGAGCTAAACCTAGTAAGAGAAAGGTTAAAAGAGTGGTATTTTGAATATTAAATTTTATTCTAGATTTGAAAAAAGCTATTGTC
>JARIHA010000050.1 GCA_029288475.1 Candidatus Tayloriibacteriota bacterium
GGACGAAGGTCAGAAGGAAGGGCGTTCCATCGTAGGCAATGAACTTCGCATACAGCTCGCGAAGGAGCGCGTCTTCACTGCCAATGTTTTGGACTACCTCCTCGTCCCAGCAAATCAACACCTCATTCCCGAGGACTGGAAGGTGGATGCTGACGGTAATATCAGGTATATCTTCTTCTGGGGTACCATTTACCGCAACTCCGACAGCCTGTACCTTCGCTATCTGGGCTTCGTGGACGGCCGGTGGCAATGGGGCTGCGGCTCGCTTGACCACGACTTCAGCGGCCTCAGCCCCGCGGCTCTGCACGCAAGTTAGCTCTTCCTTAGCCTTTCGGTTGCAAAACCGAAAACCAATCACAGCACCATGCGCAAGTATGGTGCTGAATTTTTTTTATGCTAAAATTCTGACAGCAGTAGGTGAATATGTGGGAGATTACGATTTCTTGCTACCGAGGCTAGTATTCTTATGTCGAGAGTATTTACGATGTTATACTTTTTCACAAAGAGTATAGGCATTTTTTATTATTTCACTTTATTTAATATGAGAAAATACTTACTGTATGGGTTAGGGATCGCTATCATTTTGGTCATAGTTATCGCTGTGATTGCTTTTACCAATTCTGCCGGTCTTGAGAAATTTGCTTATGATTATTTCCCTCATTTGTACGGTTCATTTTATCGCCAGGGTATGGTTTATCAACCAAAATTCACTTCCGAGCTCACCGAGTATGCCAATAAAAAAGAAGGAATCAAGATCTCATATCCAAATGGTTGGGTAGTGCAGGATACTTTTTCACCTCAGCAGAGCGAATTTACTCCAGTGGTTGAAATTGGAGAAAGTATATATTTAAAGACACCTTCGAATGCTTACCCCGACGAATTGTTCAGCGGGTATGAAAATTTGACTGATGTTGAAAAGAAAATGACCTTGTCACAACTTATGGCTGAACAAATTGAGCAATACAAGAGCTATGCGGAAGAACAGGTTACCATTAAAGATAGTGGACTGGTTACTACTAATAGTAACGGAATGAAAGGCTTTTTTATTACGTACGATGAAAAGTATTCAGACGGAACTGTTCTTTCTCACAAGGATACTCTGTTTGTTAGAAACGATAGGTTGTATCATTTTAATTATCAAGACACAGCAAGTGAATTTTCTGGCGATCTTCCTGTAGCGGATAAGATGATTGCTTCCATAAGTTTTTTCTAGTCTATTGAAATGGCTCTAAGCATCGCACCTTCTGACCCAAAAAAATTAAAACCAGTTAGAGATTGTTTCGTTAGTTATTTTTACTTGATATACTATGGTAAGGGTGCATTTAGAAAAATGGGTCAGGAATTCGGTAAGATCATTCCTCTAACTTGATAGGCTTTTGTATGGAAAAAATTCCGTTTACTATTGATTACATTAAAAATTCTACTTGGGAAAGAGTAAGTTTTCGTCGAGCCACGCTTCATCGCTACTTTGATTTTGTTGAAGCCTCGCATGTTCTCTCCAGGTCAGTTTTCAACACTGGCCTTTTTACTGGGGCTGTCTCTTATA
>JARIHA010000053.1 GCA_029288475.1 Candidatus Tayloriibacteriota bacterium
GAACAGGACAGGGAGTAGAGGCTCTTTTGCAGGAAATCATTCAAAGGATTCCTCCACCAAAGGAACAATTTCATTCAGTTGCTCCTGACAACTTCAGAGCACTTGTTTTCGATTTTCAATATTCAAATCATCGCGGTGTTATTGTGTATGTACGAGTTATTGATGGAAAGATTTCAAAGAATTCAAACCTTATCTTCAAGGCCGCTAATGAAAAGTTCATTGCTTTGGAAGTGGGTGTATTTTCTCCTGCAGAAACGCCGAAAGATGCTATTGGTGCAGGAGAAATTGGTTATATCGTAACAGGTATCAAACAGCCAGGTATTGCTTCGGTTGGAGACACGATCACCTCGCTTAGAAATCCTCTGCCAATGCTTGCTGGATACATGAGCCCTAAGCCTGTAGTATGGGCTTCTATTTATCCTGAAAGCCAGGATGATTTTACTCTTTTGCGCCAGGCTCTTGATCGGCTCAGGCTTTCTGATTCCTCATTTACTCATGAGGAAGAATCATCGGGAACTCTTGGACGAGGTTTTCGCTGTGGATTTCTCGGCATGCTTCACTTGGAGATTATTACTGAGCGATTGCGACGAGAGTTTCATTTGGAATTGGTGGTTACTACTCCAAGTATTACCTACGAAGTGACTGATAAGCAGGGTAATAAGAAGATGGTGTATTCGCCATCTCTGTTTCCAGAATTTCATGAGATCACTCATGTCAGCGAGCCTTGGATCTCATTAAAAATTATTACTCCTCCAGAATACCTTGGCGCTATCATGCAAATTCTTTTTGATCATGAAGCAGTAACCGGCCAGACTGAAACCTTTGGCGATAATCGCAACTCTATAGAATTGGAGATGCCTTTGCGCGAGCTCATGCGAAATTTTTTCGACAAGATAAAAAGTGTTTCTTCAGGATTTGCTTCCATGTCTTACCAGATAGGCGAATTTCGTGATGCTGATGTGGTGCGTCTCGATATATTGGTTGCTGATGAGGTTGTGCCCGCTTTTACTAAGATTGTTTCCCGCCGAAGAGTAGAAGAAGAAGCAGAAACTGCAGTAGAAAAACTGTTCAAAATCTTGCCTCGTCAAATGATTACTACCAAGATCCAAGGAAAGGCTCTCGGAAGGATTATTTCCTCAAAGACTATTTCAGCAATGAAAAAAGATGTTACCGGTTATCTCTATGGAGGAGATATTACGCGAAAACGCAAGCTATGGGAAAAGCAGAAGAAAGGTAAAAAACGCATGCAGGAACATGGTAGGGTCAATATCACTCAGGACGTCTTCTTGAAGATGATGAAGTCGGGAGAATAGTCTAGTTGGTGAAAAACGATGGGATATAGAGCGCTACCATAGCCAAAACCATGATTACGCAGATAATCGTCCAGATGATGTTTATTTTCTTTTTGTGTTTTTGATCGAATAGCATTGGTTTCTATTGTATACTATAGGAAACATCTTACCAAATATGAGGGAATTTCAAGACAAAAGGAAGGTACGCAAGATATTGTATTCGAAGTTGAGTCTTGTCGTTCTTCTTATAGTGCTTTTCTTTGCTGCAAGGTCAACATGGAATGTATATAGCAAGCAGAGTGAGAGCATGAGGCTCCGATCCGAGGCTGAAACACGACTGGCTGTTCTTCAGGGAAGAAAGGATGATATGGCAAACGCTAATGCCGAGCTTGGTACTCCTGAGGGGGTAGAGAAGCAGGTGAGGGAGAGTTATCATATGACCAAGATAGGTGAGCAGATGGTGGTTATTGAAGATGCTCCGACCACTACGCCGCAGGTAGTTGCTCAAGGTTTCTTTGCCAACGTCTGGCAATCTATCTTGCAACTCTTTGGAAGTTAACTAGCGGAGAGATAAACAGCCAAGTAAAAAAGTAGATCTTTACCGACCCCAAGCTAAGAGTGAGGGTCAGAAAAGATCTCTTTTTTACCCGTCCGTTATTATCCTCTTATACTTTACTAATTAAAGTATTGCAAGATAGAATCGCCTTTGTTATAATCAGCCTATAATAAATAATATTAATCATATGAAAAACGTAACGATCTATTCGACACCGACTTGTACGTATTGTTCAATGGCGAAGGATTTCTTTAAGGCAAACAACGTGGCTTATCAAGAGTTCAACGTTGCCGCAGATGCCGCTAAGAGAAAAGAAATGATCGATAAGACTGGTCAATTGGGAGTGCCAGTAATTGTAATTGGAGATGAAGTGGTGGTAGGTTTTGATAAGGAAAAAATCGCAGGAAGCTTGGGAATTGCTGCTTAGTAAAAGTTTAAGTAAAAATAAATAATATGAGAGAACCGCTTCGTGCGGTTTTCTCTTTTTTATGGGTAAAAAAACATTATCAAAAGAAAACAAGTTATTTATTTTAGCTTCATTGTATTGGGCAGAAGGAAATAAAAAAGAGTTAAATTTGATTAATAGTGATCCGGATTTAGTAAGGATATTTATTGAGTCGCTTGAAGGAAATTGGTGTAACGAAAGATCGCTTAAAAATCAGTTTAAGAATCTTTGAAGACCTAGAAAAAGATAAAGTAGTAACCTTTTGGTCAAAATATTTAAAAGTACCAGAAAAAAGCTTTTTAAGTATAAATATTATTCATGGGAAAAAGAAGGGAAAGTTAAGATATGGAATGTGTCGTGTAAGAGTTTCTAAAGGGGCTGAGTATTTTAAATTAATCATGAGTATGATAGATTTAATTCGTTCGAGGTAATGCTGCTGTAGTTTAATGGATAAAACAAGACACTCCTAACGTCTAGATGCAGGTTCGATTCCCGCCGGTGGCACATTTATTATCATTTTTAATATAAGCCCAAAAACTTCCATTTTTTGGTGTTTTTGCTATACTGGCATTCATGAATCCAGAGGATAACGAGCAATTGAAAAAGATACTGGCGCTGACTGAAGAAAACAACGTTATTCTTCATAAGATGCAGAAAACTGCACGTCTCAGCATCATTTTAAAAGTTCTTTATTGGGTTCTCATTTTTGGATTGAGTTACGGCGCTTTTTATGGTTTTCAATACTATTTAAAGAGTTTAACTGGAAACGGCAATGGAGATTCATCAGCCACATCCTCATCTCAGTCACTTAGTAATCTGAGTTCTCTCCTTAAAAATTTTAATCAATAATCTTTGCGATTTTGCGAATATATGCCGAGGTAGCTCAGTTGGTTAGAGCATTTGCCTGAAGAGCAAGGGGTCGGCGGTTCGAATCCGCCCCTCGGCACCATTGTTAAAGTAAGGGATAAGAAAGTTTAAATATATAAAAAGCCCCGGCAGACATTTGTCTGCCGGGATTGCTTGTGCGTTCGTCGCTCATGCCGCTGTCGTTAGTCCAAGTCTTCGCAAGGTTTTCTTTCTTGCGTATTTGCTCATTTCCGCCAAAGCTCTGGTTTCGACAGGTGATTGGTGGGTTGGGATGGCGGTGGGAACCTGTATCAGGAGAAGTGACAAGAGAGGCGTGAACCAAAGCTCCTCCGGTCAAGTCTGCTTTCAAAAGGTCATCCCAGAACGCCCATTTTTTGGCCCTTCGATTGGGCTGGCCTTCCTCGATGGTAAGCAGAATCAGTTGTTCTATTGAAACCTTGAAGTTGTCGGGCGCTCTGACTTCTCTGAACTGTATTTGGTCATTTTTCGTCATGAGCGGATAGTAGTTGACTGTGGGGAAAAATATTTTCTCCTCCGTTCCTCTGATCAGGGCGAAGCCAAAGTTTCTTGTTGGGTGCCAATATTCGACTGTTCCAACCACTAGAGCGGGATTTAGTATCATAATTTAAAAAAACCAAGTTGAAGTTTCTTTCTCCTTTTTCACCGCACGGTGGGGGAGATTCAGGGGGCAGTAAAATTCCTTCACTAGCCTAACACACTTAAGAAACCTCTACAATAAGGCCTGCTTAAGCTGTATTTGTCGCGTAGAATCGCTTTAGCTAGTGGATTTTACCTTGAGTTTGGTCTGTCGTCCTTTGTCTACTTTTGGTAGTCTGATGGTAAGAAGTCCGTAGCGCTCGGTGGCTTCAGCTTCTTCTACTTCGATTTCTTGTGGCAAAAGAATAGTTCTTGAGAATGATCCCCAATAAAGCTCACGGAAGAAATAGTCTTCATCAGCAACTTCCTTTGCGGCTTCTCGCTTTCCTTTGATAGTGACCATATCTCGAGTAATGGCGATATCGAGATCGTCAGGGCGCACTCCTGCTACCATGGTCTTTATAATGATGTCAGAAGCTGTCTGATTGACGTCCACAGTAAGCTGGCCTTCAGGCTCTTCCTCCCATTCGTCATTTTTGCTCATCGTCGCTTTCCCTTGAGAGAGAGGAACTTTGTCGGCTTCCTGCTCATCGTCCTCAATGTGGATCGTGCCAGTGAGTCTTTCAAAAAATGATCGCTTTTCTTTTGCCATGGGTTTTATGATTTTGTTAATTATTAAGAAACTTTTTTCATTTCTCTGTTTGCTAGTTCTTCGAGCTCGGTTTCCGAAACGATCAGGAGTTCTCTTGCTGGAGCGGGGATACTTTTTATCTTTTCGAAAAATAAGGCGAGTATCACGATGCCGATCCACACTGCAAAGAATATTCCGAGCGAGCTTGTTTTTCCTGCAGTGTTAATTATAAATAAATTAAAGAGAGAGTGCAACGCAATAGCTATAACAAGTCCAATGGAGAAATGAATCGCTCTTGATTTTTTGCTTCGATAGAAAGCCAACCCGAGGGAAATACCAATGGCGGAAGAGGAAATGATGTGGATAAGATTGGCACCAATGAAGCGAAGATTGCCTGTATCAAGGCTTAGTATGATACTGCCTGCATGAATGGGATTCAGGATATAGAGTACGTTCTCAAGTGCAGCAAATCCGAGAGCGGTAGTAAGCAGATAAATGATCGGATCTACCGGTTCATCATCATCTTTTTTAGTGAGACTGGTAACAACTGCCGCGCCAAATTTAAAGAGTTCTTCAATGGTTGCCCAGACAATGATCAATAAGGTGGTGCTTTGAATATGACTTTGCGCAAAGGCCTGAAAGGGAACTACAAGGGGAACAGCGAGCATTCCTCCGAGAAAGGCCATGATCACGCGTTTGCGCGGTTCAGGATGAGTATCTTCCTTAAGCCAAAGCCACAACCAAAGAATAGTGGGCAAAATGCCACCAACAAGTCCAAAAAAGAGTTGGAAAAAGGTGAAGCCCGAGTCCATAAGGACTATTGTACCTCAGGCCAGCTTTCTATCATAAGCATTCTGTGGGTATCTTTGAGTGATTGCCAGATTTCTTCAGTAATAAAGGGCATAAAAGGATGGAGAAGCTTGAGGGAAGTCCTAAGAATGGTAAGGAGAGTATACTGTGCAGAAATCTTTGTCTTCGTATCTTCACTCAAGAGATTCTTTTTACTTTCTTCAATGATTTTGTCTGCAAAGGTATGCCAGAAATAGTGATAGATTTTTTCAGCTGCTAGATAGAAACGATAATTGTCCATGTCGAGGGTGATGTCTGCGATTTTTTGAGAAAGTTCGGCAAGATCAGCCTTATCCTTTTCCGAAAGAGAGTTTGAGAGTTCGGTGCTCTGGAGTTGTGAAAGATCGAAGTCTTCCGTATTTGAAAGTACAAATCGTGTCGCGTTCCAGATCTTATTGGCAAAGTTTTTGTAGCCTTTGATCTTGTTTTCGGCGAGCGCCATTTCATTCCCAGGAGTATTGCCAACTACTAATCCCATGCGCAATGCATCGGTACCGTATTTCTCAGTAATATCGATAGGATTGATCACGTTGCCTTTGCTCTTGCTCATCTTTTTTCCTTGAGCATCATTTACCAAACCGTGAAGGTAGACATTTTTAAACGGTACATCCTTTGCCAAATAAAGGCCAAAGATAACCATGCGGGGAATCCATTTGAAGATGAGATCAGAACCTGTTTCCATCACATCGGTAGGGTAGAAAGTTTTAAAATCTTTACTATCAGGGTATCCAAGTGAAATAAGCGGCCATTGTCCAGAAGAGAACCAAGTATCAAAGGTGTCGGTATCTTTGCGGAGCGGGGCATTACATTGTGGACAAGTAGTTATCGTGTCGTCAAGATCGGGTATGCCAAAACCACACGAATCACAGATTTTTGCTGGAATTGATATCCCCCAAACGATCTGTCTTGAGATGTTCCAGTCGATGGGATTTTTCATCCAGTGAAGAAATATCTTTCGGTAATTGTCAGGGTAGAACGTGATTTTTCCTTCTTCTACTGCTTGAAGAGCCATGTCCGCTAAAGGCTTCATTTTCACGAACCATTGTGGAATCAATCGCGGTTCGATTACGCTTTCACATTTATAGCAGACGGGCACGCTGTGTTTGTATTCTTCTTTTTTAACAATTAATCCCATGGCTTCCAGGTCTGCAGCAACGGTCTTGCGGGCTTCAGCAATTTTCATACCAACGTATTTTCCTGTCTTTTGGTTTAATTTTCCAAACTGATCAATAACCTCGATGAGAGACAGATTGTGTCTTTGCGCCAGCTCAAAATCGTTTTTGTCATGTGCTGGAGTGATTTTGAGGGCTCCAGTTCCAAATTCCATATCTACTACAGCATCGCCAACCACCTTAAGTTTCATAGTACCGATTGGAGTGGTTACTTCAATTTCCTTACCAATGAAATCAGTATAGCGTTTGTCGTTAGGATTTACTGCCACTGCTACATCACCAAAAATAGTTTCAGGTCTTACGGTGGCTACGGTAAGTGGTCCGTATTTTAGATAATAAAGAGTATCGGTCAGTTCCTTTGATTCTGTTTCTACATCAGAGAGGGAAGTCTGATGCTTGATGCACCAGTTTACCAAGCGTTTGCCGCGGTATACCAGCCCGTCGTCGTACATTTTCTTGAAAGTCTTGTGAACATCCTTGATCACTGACGGGTCGAGGGTGAACTTCTCTCGGGACCAGTCACATGAAGCTCCCATGTGGCGTACTTCGGCTTCCATGTACTTTTTATTTTCCAAGGTAAAAGCCATTATTTCATCAAAGAGCTCTTTTGGGTCCATCTTGAATCGTGAGCGCCCCTCTTTCTCGAGCTTTTTTTCATATACGATCTGCGTTTCAAATCCAGCATGATCGGCACCGGGAACCCAGAGAGCTTTGAAACCTTGCATTCGCTTATAGCGGGTCATAATGTCCTCAAGGGTAATGAAGAGTGCGTGACCGGCATGAAGATGACCGTTTGCGTTTGGCGGCGGCATGATGATGCTGAAAGGCTTGCCTGCATTTGGATTTATTTTTCCCGATAAGAGCTTGGGACGTTCAGGTAGATTGTCGGGGTTGAAAAAACCGCTTTTGTCCCAGAGGGTGTAGATGCGTTCTTCGGTTTCCTTTGGATTATAGGGGCTAAGGAATTTTTCGTCTGTCTTGTTCATAGATGTAGTCAAATATAGCAAAAATAGGGCTTTTGGGAAAGAAATAATAAAAAACAGCCCTAGTT
>JARIHA010000054.1 GCA_029288475.1 Candidatus Tayloriibacteriota bacterium
ACGGCAAGTCACTGGTACGATCGCCAATAAGGGTTTTGTTAAAGGTGAGGTAAAAATCGTATCAAGTATGGCGGATATGCATAAGTTAAAAGAGGGTGATATTCTTATTTCCCCAATGACGAGGCCTGAATTTCTTTCTGCTATAAAGATGGCGGCAGCTATTGTGACAGATGAAGGAGGAATGCTTTGTCATGCCGCAATTATTTCCCGCGAACTTCATAAACCTTGCATCATTGGTACAAAAATAGCTACTCAGGTTTTTTATGATGGAGATATTGTAGAGGTGGATGCGGAAAAGGGGATTGTAAGGAAAATATAATTTCATTCGGCGTTATTTTTCCAGGTGATATGATTGGTTTATGAAGAAGCCTGTCATCTTTACCATTGGTCATTCTACCCACGCGATTAGTGAATTCATTGAATTGTTGCGCATATACGGTATCCAAGAGATTGTTGACGTGAGGTCCGTACCCAAGTCGCGCCATAATCCACAATTTAATGAAGACTCACTCAAGCAGTCTTTAAAAAAATTCCATATACGCTACAAGCATATCAAGAAGCTCGGCGGCTTGCGCCACTCAAGAAAAGACTCAATAAACCTCGGTTGGCGCAACGTCTCATTCAGGGGATTCGCAGATTATATGGCTACTTCAGAGTTTGAAGAAGGACTTCAGTCGCTGATGAAAATCGCTCGCGTACATACAACTGCGATAATGTGCGCGGAAGCGGTGCCTTGGCGATGTCACCGCTCGCTTATAGGAGACGCACTGACCAAGAAAGGATGGTTGGTGCGGGATATTATCAGCCGCACTTCAGTTAAAAGGCACCAGTTAACGCCATTTTTGAGAATAAAGAACGGGCAACTTATATACCCTATACCTAAGAAATAATTTGCACAAACGCACTTAATGTTGTATTTTATGGTCAGCATTCGCTTTTGCAGTTTGGGTCAGAAGCTCCCTTCAAGTGAACCTCTCAACGGACTTGAGAAGCAGGCTATATTTTTGCGTCGGATGTTCTGCATAGGCTCGCTGTCGGGCTGTTGTTTATTGGGTACTTACTTCACCCCTGCATTACAACCACTGATATGTCCTTTCTTTGGGGGAATTTCATTCAGGGCATGTCATCAGCTGTATACTGAAACACCTCAAACTGTCACTTTTTTACCACGCATGTCTCACGACCTCTGCGTTTTTTTGTTTAAAAAACAGACCAATGACTTTTAAGGTTTAACTTGGTAGAATTTCGGGATGGAAAAACCTGCTGAATTAAATGATCAAGAACTTCGAAAGCAACAAACCGAGAAGGTGTTTGATTTTCTTAATAGGACAGGAGCGTATGAATATGTTCAACATCTCATTTCTCATAAAGGAGAAAAACCTCCTTTTGAAGTATTTAGGGATTTTGTTGTTCGTTTGAATGGTATTGCTCGAGATATACCAATTGATGAGAGAAAGCCGGATGGTGATAGGGTATATTTGGCTGGTTTTGATGAAGCTCTTGTCCCTAAACAGATCGATAAGGAACCCATACTGGCTGATGCATACGCTGCTGTCGAAAGAGTGCAACCAGGAGATGAAGCCTATTTGCTTCCTGCGGTTATAAACGCCATACATCTTTTTGCGGATGGAAACGGAAGAACAAGCCGTATATTTCATATTTTATTAACAAAATTTGAGTCTGAGGTGGCTTTTGAGGATGAATTACGGAAGGCAGTGGGAGAAGATGGCAGATATGAAACAGAGGATATTAATCCATCGATTGTCAGGATAAGTATCGACAAAATTATACTTCTCCGACATGGGTTTGCTTTTGAGAATGATACAGATTGGTCACCTCTTTTTCCAGACGGTTTTACTCTTTTATTTGCTAGTTCAGAATCAGTAACCTCCGATAAGGGGAAGGTTTTTATGGATATTCGTCGGGTTGATCAGCCGTATTGTTTTATTGCTGCACATGAATATTTAAAAGAAAAAAATATGGTTAGTGACTTCACAACTCAGGTAGGATCTGGAATAGCATTGTCTCCTTCAAAAATGGATCAGAGCCTTACGAATGACGATTGGGATGAAATAATGAAAAGATATCATGCGCTGAAAAAAGAACATGTGGAAATATTGATTGATGCTTTTGTAAAGCCAGAAGAGTATAAAAATCTTACAGGAACAATGAACCTTAAGGATTTCTTTATAGGTGAGATTAAGAACAAGTTAGCAAAATAAACGTATGGATGCAATTTCTCGAATAAAATCCCTGAATCTTCCGATCGGTAAGTATATCGTGTTCGGCAGTTCTGTTATGGAAGTTCATGGAATACGAAAGGCCAAGGATGTTGATTTGATTGTCGATAAGGATGTATATGCAGAATTAAAAAGGCGTGGATGGAAGAGATATTGGTTTTTCAAAAGGGTATTGACCTGCAAGGCTTTGAAGAAAGAGGGGAATGAGGCCTTCAGTCATATCAAATGGAAAAATTATCGCGTGGAGAATGATGAACTATTTAAAAATGCAGAGATAATAGACGGAGTACCGTTCATGCAGCTTGAGGAATATTTAAGATACAAGAGATGCCTTCCTCGGGCGAAAGATAAAAGGGACGTCGAATTGATCGAGGCATATTTTGCTTCTGGAAGGGTTTAATGTAAATCATCGCCCCAGTTTCTTATAATTTCAAAGATTAAATTCTACGACGACTTTCAAGCTTTGGCTTGGTATACTTATTTGTAATGAAAAAAGTAGTCATTGTAGGTGCCGGAATTAACGGTCTTGTGGCAGGAAATTATCTTGCGCGAGCAGGTTTTGATGTAACAATAATAGAACGTAAGGATCATCCTGGAGGAGCGTGTTGTAGCGGTATTTGGGAATATGGGAATGAAAAATATGTATATCCTCAAGGGGCAAGTGTTTTTGGCATGATGGAGGATTTTATTTATCATGAAACGGGTCTCTCGAAAGAGATTACTGCATATCGTCCGAGTCATCCAGAAATAGTCTATGCCTCTGGGTATGTCGATCCTGTTTATTTGTGGGACGATGTGGAAAAACTTTCCAAATCTGTTTCTGAAGGGTGGGGTGAGAAGGGGAATGTAAAAGGCTTTATAAAAGACATGGAACAGGTAGTTAGTTTTTTGAGATCAGGCTATCGTGATGCAAAGGTCCCAACAATGCAATCTGCATTGCAGGCTCTCGGTCTTGGTCTTGTTAAACTTTGGGTCTCCGGTAGTGCCAGAACTCTTCTTGATCATTATCTAACCTCTGATCCGCTCAAACTTTATTATGCGGTATCGGTTATTGAAAGCGGGCCTGTTTCTCTCGATGATCCGTACTCTGCCTTCAGTATCCCACTCATGGCATCCGGCAGTGTTTTTGGAGGTGGATGGGGATATGTTCGGGATGGTCTATGGCAAATACCTTTGGTACTCGACAAGATTAATGAGAAACTTGGTGTTCAGAGAATTTTTTCAGCAAAGGTTATGTCGGTAGATTCTAAAAAAGGGCAGGTTCGATATGAACAAGAAGGTAATGAAAAGATGCTCACCGCTGATTATATTCTTTTTGCTAATGATCCTCTTAATGCGGCAAGGATTATTGGCGATCAAAATATTGTTGATCAACTGCTCGGCGAAGAACTTGTTGGTACAAGCGGTAAATTGATTTTATTCTTTAAAGAGCCAGTAAAATGGAAGAATGACTCGGGAATTAACGATTTTGATTCCGCTTTTCGTCATATAGTTCCAGCAAAGAATCTCGACGATCTTCAACTGCTTTCAAGTATGGTTGCAGAAAATAAGACTGATTTTGTCCCGGGATATTATGAAATTTATTGCGAAGGAGCCGGCAATCGCAGTATGGGAGGTAAAAGAAAGTATGATTTGGTCTCGATCTTTTTTAAGAACGTCGCTTTCTCAAAATACGGTAAGGAATCTCTGCAAATACAGAAGGCTGTTACCGAGACTATTTTAGAAAAAATCCTCAATCCTGAGGCGCTTATTCATTCGATATTAGAAACACCCAAAGATATTGCTGATCTCTTTTTCTTTTCTGGTGGAAATATTGATGCGGTTGATTTGTCTGAAGAGCAGACTTTTTTCCGCCGCACGTATTCTCCTGATCCCGCAAGAAGTTTTTATCAATTTGGGCCACATGAAAATATTTTTTATTGTGCAGCCGGCGCATATCCTTGTGGATCGGTAGCGGGTACGCCCGGCTATATGTGTGCAAAACAAATAATTGATTCTGATTCGCATTTAAAGTAATTTGTTTTCGTGCGTGAAAAGGTTATATATTGACACCGTATATCTCGGGTGATAGTTTTGCTACAGATTTAAATACAAACCTTAGCAAAAGGACATCGCAATGAGAGACCAACTGCGCAGAATAATGAGACGTTTTCGTCAACTGTTTTTAAGATTCAAGAAAAGTGACACCCCAACAACTTTTCCGGCGCAGCTAGCATTTTCCGTTAAAACGGGAGCAAGGGAACATCTTCAGCGGATGATGGATAGGGCTGAACTTCGTAGTCCGGTTGCTCTTATCAGGCAAGCTTTAACCATGTACAGTTTGTTGACCGATCATGCGGCTCAAGGCGGAAAAGTCTTCCTTCGTTATCCTGATGGCACAGAAACCGTTTTTGACCCGACGTCTTGCAAGGAGAGCGAAGATTTTGATTAGAGCTACCTCTCTTAAAGAAAATGTGCAATTTTATAAATCCTCACCCTGAAGAAGGT
>JARIHA010000069.1 GCA_029288475.1 Candidatus Tayloriibacteriota bacterium
GGGAAAGAAATAATAAAAAACAACCCTAGTTTGCATTATATCGTTTTTTTAACATAAATTTGTGGTAAAATACGCAACATGAATGAATCTTCTGAATCGATAAATGAAAACGCTTTTAATCGAAGCTTCCTTATTGCCCAAATAAGAGAATTGCAGTTGCTCGAGGCGGCAAAAGGCGGCAAAAATCTAGACACTTTGAATCCAGAAGAACTTTCTGATCAAGCGTTGATGGAGTATCAAAAATGTGCAGTATTTTTTAATAAGTACTGCGGAGGCTTGTTTTTTGATTCAGTAAAATTGAAAGAGCTCTTTCAAGGAAAAACTCAGCTTGAAAAAGATTCTATTTCAGCAGAATTGAGAGATCTAACTAATGGGCTTAAGTTGGCCGGAGCAGAGATCTGGAAAACTCTTACCAACGAAGATTCTTTGGGAAATCAAGATCAAATGATGTTTGCCGCTCTAAAGAATAAGCTCGCCTCTGTGCGGATGCAGATCAGTATTAGTTAAGTGCTTATGCTTAAAACGAAAGATTGCCTTCAGCTCTTATTTTGTCGAATGTTTCTGAACTTCCTGTAGTATGGACAAAATAGCCTGCAATCGCAATCATTAAGGCATTGTCGGTAGCCAGATGCGAATCAGGTAAATAGAGCGTGAGAGTTCGCTTTTGCGAAAGTTCCTCAAATGCTTTGCGGATGTGGATATTGGCAATTACTCCACCGCCAATGATAAGAGTTTGTACACCGTGTTCCTCGAGAGCTTTCGCAGTTTTTACTATCAAGGTTTCGGTGACGGCATCTTCAAATTCTCGCGCTATTTGTTGCTTTATTTCTTCGGTGATGGCTAGGGGAGTTTTTTCACTATTTTCATATTCAGTTGCTTTTCTGCCTTCTTTTGGATGGCCTTCATTTTGCCCTTTGAGTAAATAGAGTACGGCGGTTTTTATGCCAGAGAAAGAAAACTCAAAATTATCAGAATGAAGCATTGGTCTTGGAAGCGGGAAAGGAGTTTTTTCTTCTGGGTGGGTTGAACGCCGTGTTTCTGCCAGGCGTGAGAGTTCTGGCCCGCCAGGATAGGGCAAGCCGAGTAGCCGCGCGACCTTATCGAAGGCTTCGCCGATTGCGTCGTCGCGCGTCTTTCCAATAAGCTGATAATCGCGCCAATTTTTTACGAGCACGAGCTCGGTATGACCTCCACTGATGAGAAGTGATAAAGCAGGGAAGGCGATTTTTTTTAGCGGTAATTCTTTTGCCTCACTTTCCTTAGATTTGATTGATTCTTTTTCTAAAAGCGAACCAATGATGTGTCCCTCCATGTGATTTACCGCCACAACTGGAATATTCCAAGCAAGGCTCAAGGCCTTGGCAAAGCTGATACCTACCCAGAGCGCTGGTTCCAATCCTGGTCCTGAGGTTACTGCAATGGTATCAATTGCCGGTCTTGAAATCTCAGTGATCAGTTTTATAAAGTGTTCAGAGAGCTCGGCTTCCTTTGCCAGGATGTTTTTGATTTTTTCTAAAATCTCATCTGTAATGGTTTCTTCGGTTTCGTTCGCATTTTTTTCTGTCTTCTTTGCTTCGGAGAGCATACCGGCTTCACCAAGCACTTTTCGAAGAAGTGGACTGAGATTCTTTGCATGTTCACGCTTTGCGACCATAGGAAAGACACCCCCATATTGTTCATGGATTTTAATTTGCGAGATCAGTGCGTTGCCAAGTACTTTAAAGTGTGGATTATCTGTACCTGTTTTAACGGTCACTGCTTCTATAATGCTGAGCGCTGTCTCGTCACAGCTTGTTTCAATTCCAAGAATAATCATATTTTTTGTTAGTTTAGCATAAAGTTGTTCCTATTTGCCATATATTTATGGTGCTATACTTATTTATAACGGTTTATTAATTTTATACACATATGCATACCAAGTATAAATGTGTTTTTCTTTTTCAACTTTTTCTTATTATGCTTTTGCTTGGAGCTTCCCCGGCAATCGTTTCGGCACAAACCCAGGGAGTGCAGTATACATTTGATTCTCTTGGTTTGCAGACGTTGACCTACAATGGTCAAAGCTATATTTCTGAACCTCCTGGTTCTTATGAAGTATGGACGGCAGCGTTCCAAGACCCTTCCGGTACACAGAAGCCTTATGGGTATTTGGAAAATGCTTTGCCCGGTGATTTGAATGTTTCTTCCTCAATAATGAGCACCAGCACAAATCCTGACTTTACTCAACAAATCTACCGCTCCGGACTTGCCGATAGTTTTACTTTAAAAATGCAGTATAAGGCTGTGGATTCTCGAACCTTTCAAGAGGATGTATATGTAACAAATAATGATTCAAACGATACGTTAAATAAAATTGATATTGAAAGTTTCTTGTCTATCAGTCCTCCGGGACATGTTCCTTATAATTCTTTTTGGTATGGTAGTGGTGCAAACATTGGAATTGGACAATATGGAGGTAGCGGTGATTCGTATAGAGCCGGTCCACTTTCTTTCCTTCAGGGAGATTGGGGAACCTTAGCTCTATGGACGGATGATTACAGTAGCAGGTGGGCATTTGGTTCAGCGACAAATGGTCCTTATCCAGCAGACCCTAATCGTCAGACTTTCTTGATGCACCTTACGAATGTCGGCGATAACGGAGGAGATCCTTCAAATGTTCTCCCTAATCCAATTTTGCCAAAGCAGACCCAGCACTATACTTTCTATCTTCGTTTTGGTTCGCCAACCGATACTCCAATAGGTCTCGCACCAGAGGCGTATACAAAATTCAACAGCGCTTTTCCTTATCTTGTTAATTGGCCGAATCGTGCGCCAATCGCACGATGGTTTCTTGCAGATGGAAGTAAGAGCAGCGCTGTTAATCCAAGAGGGTACTTAACTGATCAGGATGTTAACGTAAATATCAACAATCCGAGCCTTTTTAAGGCGCAGATGATGGCACAGGCAACAAGTACTCTTGCAGTTATGAACGCAATGAATCCTCGTCCTCAAGGAATCATCATCTGGGACTTGGAAGGGCAGGAATTCAATCAATATTTTACCTACGTGGGTTCTCCGGACAAGCTTCGTGATCTCTCTCCCGAAATGGATGCAATTGCTGACCAGCTATTTTCTACTTTCAGTAGCGCCGGCTATCTCGTGGGGATGACTTTGCGACCATCAAGCTTCCTTGTTGGTACTACGCTTCCTGCAACATGTCATTCTGATCCAAACCCGGACGTTCGTGACGTGTTTATTAAGCTAGACGGTACGTACCCTACTCGCGGTTATGATTGTACTGCGCCAAACACATGGACCTTGGACAGTGCTCATAATCCGTATCATCAGACTGGGTATGGT
>JARIHA010000153.1 GCA_029288475.1 Candidatus Tayloriibacteriota bacterium
CCCTTATTCATCAGAATCAGAACGATCATGGCGGTTTTAGAAATATTACTTTTGAGGTAAAGGGAAAGAGTGTGGGAAGAGTTGGACCTTATGGACTGCTCAAAAATGAATCCGGTGTGCACCGTCTAGTGAGGATTTCTCCTTTCAATGCAAAACAACTTCGTCATACTTCGTTTTCTATGGTTGAGGTTATTCCACAATTTGAAAAAGCGGCAAGCGACATTATCATTCCAGACAGCGACATAGAGCTCGGCTTTGCTCGTTCAAGCGGCCCAGGAGGACAAAATGTGAATAAACGTGAAACTGCGGTGCGCATTGTTCATATTCCTACAAAACTAGCGGTGCATGTCGAGTCCGAACGCTCTCAGGCGCAGAATAAGGAGAAGGCGTTGGAAATTCTTAAAGGAAAATTGTACAAAGTGCTCGAGGATGAACGAAAGAGTAAGGAAAAAGGAATGTACATCAGCAAGACCACTGCCATTGAATGGGGAAATCAGATTCGTTCTTATGTTCTTCATCCATATAAAATGGTAAAAGATCATCGTACCAACGTAGAAACCTCTCAAGTAGATAAGGTTCTCAACGGATCTATAGATGAGTTTTTGGAAGCAGAAAAAGGGCTCTAAAAGTACTGTAAAAATTTGTCAGATGAGGTATACTTAAAAAATGATTTATTTCGATAAAGTCACTAAAAAATATCACGACAACTCCGTCGCACTCTCAGATGTTACGTTCACTATCGAACCTCGCGAATTTGTCTCTATTGTAGGACACTCAGGGGCAGGCAAGACAACTCTTCTTAAAATGATTCTTGCAGAAGAATATCCAACTTCAGGAAGGGTATATTATGAGTCAAAAAATATTCATTCATTGCGAAGAAAGGATATCAGTCTTTTGCGCCGAAAGATCGGTACGGTCTTTCAGGATTTCCGCCTTCTTCCAAATAAAACGGCTTACGAGAACATCGCTTTTGCCATGGAAGCGGCAGGAAGGGGGGATGAGGAGATTGCCGCTGATGTGCCGCATGTGCTTGAATTGGTAGACTTGGGCAATAAGATGCACAATTTCCCTCATCAGCTTTCCGGAGGAGAGAAACAGCGTGTGGCGATTGCTCGTGCTATCGTAAATCACCCGGATATTATTATTGCAGACGAGCCGACAGGTAATCTTGATCCAATCAACACTTACGAAATCGTGCAGATTCTGAAGAAGATCCATGATTTGGGCACTACGATCATTCTTACTACTCACAATAAGGGAGTGATCGACTCTCTTGGTAAGCGAGTGATCACCATGGACAACGGCATCTTGGTGCGAGACGATAAGGCTGGTAAATATATATTGTAATTCAAACTACGCTAATTAACCTTTAACTTATGTTTTGGACAAATATCAAAAGAATCATACGATCAGGTTTTACGAATTTTTGGAGAAACGGTTTCGTTTCACTTTCTTCTATTTTGGTCATGATTATCACTCTTTTTGTGATCGGTTCAGTGATCTTTGTTAGTGCCACGCTTGAGTCTACTCTTCAGCAGTTGCGCAATAAGGTTGATATAAACGTATACTTTTTCACTACAGCGGCTGAAAGCGATATTCTTGCTTTGCAGGGAACACTGAAGAAACTTCCTGAGATTTCTTCAGTTGATTATACTTCAAGCGATCAGGCTTTAAAGGATTTTACCGATCGTCATTCTACCGATCAGCTCACCCTTCAGTCTCTTCAAGAGCTTGGTATCAATCCTCTCGGTGCATCGCTCAATATAAAAGCAAAGAATCCTTCAGACTATGCAAGTATCGCTACGTTTCTTCAGGGAGACAGCGCGCTTTCTAAGGACGGAGGGAAGATTATTGATACGGTCAGTTATGACGAGCATAAGTCTGCAATTGAGACTCTTGCAAATATCGTTAATTCTTCAGAAAAGCTTGGCTTCGGATTAACTATTCTGTTGGTCATAATTTCTATTCTTATTACTTTCAATACGATCCGCCTTACGATCTACGTTTCTCGCGAGGAAATCTCTGTTATGAAACTAGTGGGAGCAAGCACTAAGTATGTGCGAGGCCCTTTTGTAGTAAGCGGTATTCTTTATGGGCTGATTGCTGGGATTATTACTCTAGGGCTCTTTTACCCAATTACTTTATCTCTTCAGAAGGTGACTGAGAACTTTTTTACCGGCATTGATCTTTTCCATTACTATATTGCCAACTTCGGCCAAATATTTCTCGTCGTTATTGGTTCCGGAATTCTTATCGGCGCAGTTTCAAGTTACTTTGCAGTGCGACGCTACCTTAAAGCCTAATGGACGTAGCGGGGATCGAACCCGCGAATTCTAGGTGGTAAGACTAAAATCCTAAAACCATTAGTACGCCCAAAGCATGAAGTTACCGGTTTCATACTGGTAATGATAATAGAATAATTGGCGTGAGATTTAGCCTAAAAAATATTAAAAAGAAAGTTAAATAAGCTTTCACTTCGTTATTCATTTTCTTGAATTTATATTTCTTGAATTAGAAATTCAAGAAATGCTATATCATGACGTAAGAGAAATCATCTATTCTTACATAATTGATGTTAAAACTATTTTAGCTCTT
>JARIHA010000083.1 GCA_029288475.1 Candidatus Tayloriibacteriota bacterium
AAAAAGATAATGATTGTGCTATGCTTGAGTTTATGAACAGACAGGAGGCTATCCTCATGTATCTATGAGAAAATGGTTTTTCCTTCTTATTGTTTTGGCTGTCTTCTTTGAAGTGATCGCAGACATGTTATTTAAATATTGGTCAATAAATGCGAAAGGCGCGTTTCTTTTTGCAGGCCTCGCTCTTTATACCATCGGTACTTTTATTCGGGCTTACTCATTGAAATTCGAATTTCTTTCCAAGGCTATAACCATTTTTACTCTTCTGAACCTTATTGCCATTGTCTTTGCTGGCATTTTTCTTTTCAAGGAACAGCTTACTTTATTAAACAAGGTCGGTATCCTCTTGGGAATAGCGAGCGTCATTCTTATTCAATGGTAACAGCTCGACGTTTTTTCATTGACCTATCTTTCTCAGTATGTTATCAATAGCTCAGATTTGAAAACGACTGAAACCGCAACTGCAACTTAAACCATGAATATTAAAAACGTGTCCATTTTCCGTAGCCTCGGGGATCCCCGAAATACGAGAGTCACTTATGTTCAACCACAGCCTGGTTCGGGACTTATTCTTCTCCATAACACTCCCACCCCTCAATCTCCCGCTGCTAAAGTGCTGGCGGTGAGGTCGCTTGTTCTCAAGCCTGGACAGGCCATTCCTTTCCATGTTCATGAAAGGAAGGAGAAAGTTTATTCCTTCATGGGCGACCAGCAAGGACAAGGGGTTATGGAGTTTCTCATCTACGAAAATGGGAAGCTGGGGAGTTACTTTCTTCGAGAGGTGGGGAGTACTCTTGTTATTCCGCCGGGCGTGCCCCATGCTCTTGTCTGTTGTGGCGGGCATACATTCTGCCAGGTGACGATCATTGCCTCGTCTCAAGACGCGACCGACATTGAATGGGAACCTGGGGTTGAGTTGTTGACCAGGAATCTTCACTTGACCGCAGGCTGAGCTTTAAAAATTTTTGTAATTTAATCATGGCGCGCTGGCTAACCCCAGCGTTTTTTATTTAAGATTTCTCCGTACTTGCCGAAATGATATACTAAGTGAAATAATATTTATATGATGAATAAAGACACCCCGTCGATTTCTGTAAAGAATCTGGTCAAAAAATTCAAGGGAGATATTGTTGCTGTGAACGATATTTCATTTGAAGTGCCACAAGGTTCTATTTTTGCTTTTCTTGGGCCAAACGGGGCAGGAAAGACCACGACCATAAAAATGCTTACTACTCTTACTCATCCGACTTCAGGCACGATACGGGTGAACGGCATGGATCCGGTAAAACAATCTCACGATGTGCGCCAGTCATTCGGCATCGTATTTCAAGATCCTTCTTTGGATGATGAATTGACGGCTTACGAGAATATGTTTTTCCATGCCGGTCTCTATGGCGTTCCTCGAAAAGATACCCCTCAGAAGATCGAGGAGATGATGAAATTCATTGAACTTTGGGATCGTAAGGATAGCCTCGTGAAGACTTTTTCAGGGGGTATGAAACGACGTTTGGAAATTGCCCGCGGACTGCTCCATACTCCGGCGATTCTCTTTCTTGATGAGCCTACTACTGGCCTCGATCCGCAGACTCGAAATTACATCTGGACGTATATCAAAAAACTGAACCAAGAACGGGGATTGACCGTTTTCTTCACTACTCATTACATGGAAGAGGCAGAGCGCGCTGCTCAGAATGTTGCCATTATAGATCACGGCAAGATCATTGCTCTCGATTCTCCCTCGAATATTATAGCTTCAACTGGTACTGCCAATCTTGAAGACGCATTCATCAAGCTCACGGGTAGGGCGATTCGCGAGGAGGAGGCAAGTAGTATCGATCAGCTTCGCAACCGAAGGC
>JARIHA010000084.1 GCA_029288475.1 Candidatus Tayloriibacteriota bacterium
CTGTAGGGTCTCAATCCAATCTTTTTTAAAAATTCTTCCGCTTTTTCAAAACTATCCACTTCAAGTTCCAACTCATACATTCCGTCCGCCGATAGAGCTTCCTGCTGTTTGTATGACATCTTAACTATTGACTCTTTTGCACTGGACCTTCTCAATCGAACAAATCGCTGTTGTTCTCTCCATTTAAGTTCAGTATCATAGACTATCAATTCTTCAAGCAAAACTTCACCCATGTCATGAGCTCCAAGTGATTTCAGCTTCTTTATCAATTCTTCTTTATTGATCTCCAAAAAACGACATTCAATTTCTCGGGTATTCATTGAATTGAATTTAATTTATTATTCTCACAATCCCTTTCTCCGCGTCCACTTCCACCAGATCGCCGTCCATTGACACAATATTACAATAGAAAGGGGTTTTTATAAAACTGACCTATTTCCACCCTTGATCTCCTCCCATTTCTTGCGAGGGCACTTGTCGGGCCAGTTTCTCCAGGCCTGCTGATTGCGATACTGAGGATAATCTTCTTTTTCCACCCAATGAAGCTTTTCGTCATCTGTTATATGGTCAATAAAAACCTTTCCATTTAAGTGATCGATTTCGTGCTGAATTATCCTCGCGGTATAGCCTGCGTATTCTTCTTGGATCAAGATACCATCTTTCGTATAGGCTTCGAGCTTAATACGCGTCGGGCGTGAGACAATTCCACTGACGCGGCTGGTGGAATAGCATCCTTCATACCAATCATTTTTTTCTTCGGAACTAGCAACGATCTCTGGATTAAGATAAAGTCGCAAATCGCCAACTTTCCCTTTACCGTCAGCGATCACATCGACCAAGATAATTCTTTTTGAAATACCAATTTGCGGAGCGGCCAATCCAACCAGAAGAGGCTTCTTTTCGTCTTTTTGTTCACCATAAGCAGTTTCGAACATTTCCTCGATGGCTTTTTTTGTTTCTTGCGATTGAAATTCAGAAAAAACGATAGGCTCTGCGATCTGAAGTAAAATCGAACTGTCGGGAGGAACAAATTTGGTTAATTTTATCATCAGCTGATTTTATGGTTTAACGTTTCCACCGATCTCTTAATCGCAACAAAGCCGTAAGCCCAGAGAAACGGCAGCCAAAAGGGCATGATACCAAAGAGTGAATTTCTAGCGAATGTCTCCACACCAGTGGCAATAAAAATATATTCAAAAACAGTCATCATAACGAAACCAAAAAACAAGGCAAGAACATCAGTTCGAGTAAAATCAATAATTCGTAAGGAGAAGACAATAACCACAAGATAAAGTAGCGCCAAAACATAGTCATTTTTTACTAAGGGAATCAACGCAATCATAAGAAGGACTGGAATCGCGTAGAGAACAATAGTAAATGTCTTTTGCATACAGTAAGTATAGCCGACTTCTCTGCCTTTGAGAACTTGGCTGAATAATCTCAACACTTCAATTTGACTATTACACAAAGTGTGATATACAAGAGCAGGTATTTGCCATAAAGGCAATAGTAGTAAACTTGAAATCGAAATATGAAAACCATCCTGACCATCCTACTTCTCAGTGGCCTGATTCTGCCCGTACATTCGATGCCTCCGCTTCCGCTCTCATTTCCACCGCTTCCGGCGGTGGCAAAAAATCCGGTGTTCAAGAAGAAAACCTCTTCAACACCGCAAACGAGCACGGTCGCTGCCGCGTCTATGACAACATCTGCGGTCACGAGCGAAAGCTTGCTCAATGACCCGCCGGTCAACAGTTGCAGTGTCCTTCCCCCGTTTACCAGTCCGCTGTGGATCACCCAAAACATTCCGGGTCACAGTTTGCCATGGGGGACGGACAATGTCAGCATTACCAAGACAAACGGGCCCGGTGCCCAGTCTTACCCAGGGATCCAGATGCCGGCCGCTTATATCGGCTCGACGATCTATATCGTTTGCACGAACGATGTTGACAGCTACGGCAATTCCATGGCTCACCAACTTGGCTTCCGCTTTGAGTTTGATAAGGATGTACCAGGAGATGTATTCAAATGCAGCGTAGCTTCTCTTCCTGGTGACGATGGCATCTTCCACACCAATCTGTCTGCATCCACCTTGTGGACAATGGCTACCTGCATAATTCCGCCGTTCCCACCAGGAGTGTCGAATATGATTCTATCCTTCACCGTGTATAAATCATCGACGCACGCCAACGCAGGTCCGACAGGGTTTCTTGACCCGTACATAACCTGGTGCAAGATCAGCGGCCCATTGCCCGTCGTTGGAGATTTCCAGGTGAAGATGAGTGGGGGCAAGCCACGGCTAGAATGGAATGCGGCCATCTACACAACGAATATTTACCATCTTCTTTCTGGACCGACGCCGCTTGGCCCCTATACTCTCAACAAAAGTCCAGTAACTGTGTCAAACACCACCGCATACGTTTCAATCGGTACGATGACGAACCGACAATATTTTAAATTGTCGCGCTAGAAACCGATCAGCAAAATCATGAGCCCCGACTTCTAAAGTCGGGGCTTTTTTTATTTTACTTTATGAAGTCCAATAGTATTTCCTTCACTATCAGTCAGCCATGAAATATATCCCCACTCGCCGATATCTTTTTTGTTTAAGACAATAGTACTGCCCATGCCTTTGGCCCGTTCAAGCGCTCCATCCATATCTGGGCAAGTAAAATAGATCACTACCCCGCGGGAGTTCACATCATAGCCGGTGCCCTGCATGAGCGCACCCGACGCTCCTTTTGCACCATCATTCATAGGAAACCACACCATTTTGTAGTCTGGTACATCCTGACGCTTCAGCGTTATACCCAAGAGCTTTTCATAAAAATTCTTTGCCCGATCAATGTCATTGACCGGTATCTCAAACCAACCGACTGGATTGTAGTTCATAAAATAAATGCTTAGTAATAAGTTAATTATACCTTAAGCTTCTGCCGGTACAATTTTACCCTTGAGAAGTTCCAAAAATTCTTCACGGCAATCTTTTTGATTGACCGCCTTCAAATGAAGGATCGGGTAACACTCGGGCGTATATTCATAATGTCCTCGTATTTCTCCGTCTTCAAAAATTCGAATGTGATACTGATAGGTAAACCCGACAAGCCGACGTAGACTGATCAGCTCTCCATCATCCTTCCACGCAATAAAATGGTTTCCGTACCCATGAGAAATAAGAAACTCAATCACTTCCTTAACAGACTGACCAGGAGCTATTTTTCCCAAGAGAAAATTCTGCCGACCGGAATGCGAGACAATACCCAAGGCCAAGCTCGCGTCTCTTACGAAAGTATGAAGGGGCGTGTACACCTGCCAGAAACGATATTTGATACGGTTTTGAAGAGAGGATGGATACCCTACCTTTGAGTAAGGCAGAACGGTCTCCAAATCGCCTATTGTATGGTAACTATCAGAGTTCATAATTTACTATGAAATAGTACCAGAATATTCTCATTGAGTATAGGGAGACTATAGCACTAAAGATCAGTTACAGAGTAAAAATAAATCCATTTCGGCTCCAAAACCAAAGTGGAGAATGCATATCTATAGGATCAATAGTACTTCCTTTCAAGAGTTGCCGCCAGCGTTCAGAAATCTGCTCTCTTGAAAGATTTTTTGCTTCTGTTTCAGTAATCACCTTTAAGCGAATCGAGCATTGAGTAATATGCGTATCAGGAGCAATATTAATATATTCACGATTCTTTATCTTTACTCCTCCATAGGTACTTAAAATAAATGACCAGTAATTAAAAATCTTTGGACCTGAAAGATATGGAAATCCTTTTTTAAAATCTTTCTGAACAAGCTTTTTGAGTGTAAGAAAATCACTATTAGAAGAAGTAAATAAATTTTCCATGGTTCCCCACTCATTATTTATTGTCTTCGCAATAGTCCGCCAAGTTGTCACGTGTTTATTTGGCTGAAGTGCGAGCTTGTACTTCATCAGAGATTTTCTCACTTCTTCTTCAGACCTTACGCAGACATCCTTCATGTTAAATACATATCGTGTTTCAATATCCTCAAACGTTTTTAATGCCGCCTGCCAGAGGGCATAACTATCACGTTGATAATTAAGGGCCATAGGGAACGTAAAATATGCTAAACGAAATTCCTTTTCCTTCACGGAAAAAGCCGGATGAGAATCTTCAGGCATTTTTGTCTGCCCCAACTTGCCCGTCTGGTAGGCTTTTATAAGGCTATTACATATTTCTAGAAAAACCGTATTCTCTTGCATTTTAATAACTAATATATATCAGCTGGAACAGAATACTCTTTTCCTTTATAGGTAAATACTGCTCCATCCTTAGTGACTGAAAGCTTGCCTGTCTCAGCCTGTTGAATGAACTCTGAATGAAAAAGCTTCTCAAAGTCTTTTGCGCTCACCTTTCCCTTATTTGCAAGATAAAGAGCGAGTGCATCAAGTTGCCAGCCGTGTCCTACCATTCCCACAAGAAGAGGCCTGTCACCGACAAATTTTTTGGCAAATTTCTGGAGACGATTTATCGCTTCTAGTTGAACCTCTGCTGTTTTTTGAGTTGACCTCGTAGTCTCTGTATCCGTTGCAACTGCAAACCACTCTTTTACCCCAGTAGACTCATCAATACCTGTCTTACTTAAGATACTGTCACTGAATTCAGTATGCTTTCCTGTTTTTCTGTCTCGAAATTGCGGGCGTAAGCTTAATTCATTTAAAAAGAGCGGGTAAGCAAAGACAAGTTTCTTATCGGGATTCTCATCAATTATCTTTTGAAGATCATTCAATACAGAATCATTGTCCTGGCGAGCCTGCTCTCTTAATACATCAATATTTTTTCGAGTAAATACCTTGACCTTTAAATTACCTGCGTACTGCTGAGCCAATTCATTTCCTATCACTTCAGCAGTTTCTTTGGTTCGATCTTCTTCTGAAGATCCTCCAATAAAAAGAACAGATCTCTCGGTAGAATTTTCCACCATTGGCGCAAATTCTTCGCGCGCGGCTTTTCTAGCTTTTTCTACTCCTTCTTCAGTTATATGAGGATATTCTGTTGACGCAACATCTCCCTCTTGTGCACCAAGCCCGCTAATGCCATCAGAACGCTTCGTATGGCGTGAAAAAATAAATGACCCGTCCCCTATTTCTTCATTCGGATTTTCGTACGACATAATATATTTAAATTAATTAATAATTCTTACCATCCCTGCCGTTGCATCAACTTCAATCTCATCCCCATCCTTAATAAGTTTTGTACCAATTTTTGTATTAACTAAACAAGGAATTTTAAACTCCCGAGCAACGATTGCAGTATGTGAAAGCAATCCTCCATAATCTGCAACAATCGCACTTGCCATTTTAATAATAGAAGTCAGCTCAGTGGTTGTATCATGCGTCACCATAATTTGACCTTGTTTGAATTTATCCTTATCGCCCGCCCCTCTCACCAAACAAGCTATTCCCCTTATCTTTCCAAAATAGGCAGTTGTTCCTTTAAACTCCTTTACTGCCGTCTCATCAGGCCGGTCTATAAGCTTATCCATAATAGCCACTGCGTCATCTCCATAATAAGCGGTGATCTTTCCATCTTCCAGTAGGCACGCCCAATGCTTTTTTCTTTCTTTTATGTACTCGCTGTCTACTCGTGTTCCCTTTTGCATGAATTTTTGTATCTCGTCAGGAGAAAGGAAGCGCACATCAATCCATGACGGCAATCCTACCCGCATTCCAATTTCCTCAAGCAAAGATCGGGCATAATAAATACCTTCAATAAGATCGGCTTTTGAAAAATCAAGGACGATCTGATATTCCTGCATGGTAAAGACAATTTTTTGGAAAAAATCTATATAAGGATAAGAGGCATTGGCAGCAAAGAATTCTTTTTGCTTTTTAACCGTATCGTCAAGACGGTCCTTTGGAGACTGCTGGGTTTTCCAATCCAGACCGTTATTTCTTAATTCCTCGATCCTATTCCAGAGTTGTTTTTTGTATTCATCGATTGTTCGTGGTTCACCAATATATTCCATATGAAACCAACCAAACGATTCTGTCAGATGAGAAAGACCTTCCTTGATTTCCGGCTTTTCACAAAATTCGATAAAGTACTCCCTAATTTTATTTTCAGAAGTTTTATTCTGAAAATCTAAATAAGCAAGCTCAAATTTTTCTTGCAAGTCAAAAAGAGCTTGCTCTTCTTTCTGTACAGTGGTCAATCGCGTAGCTGAAAGGAGCAATGCGGTATAGTTGATCAATTCATCTTGCGAAGCTTTTCCACTTAGAATCGATTTTAGCTCTGCTTCAAACAGATCCTGTAAATCGGAGGCATAAATTCCAAGCACCATTGGATGAATGGTTGATAGATAGATCTCATAGAAAGTATTGAAATACTCTATTAATTTTTCATTACTCAGCGTCGGAAAATTCTCCTTTGAAAATGCCTTTATGTCCAAGAGATCGTCCTTATACTCCTTATCAAT
>JARIHA010000089.1 GCA_029288475.1 Candidatus Tayloriibacteriota bacterium
ACAGCGAAAAGAAAGTAAGCCAGGGTAGAAGTCGTGCGTGGATTTTTGTACGTATCTATTATCTGAGGTATTCCTGCTATGGACAATGCGGCTGCTGTCGCGATCGTTGCAGTGTATGCTCCGCTCATGAAGTATATCGTGATGCAGAGAAGAACAAGGATTGCAACGAAAGATTCGAACATGCCCCAAGAAAGCTGCTTCTTGAAGACGAGTACGACCGTTACGATAAACGTCCCTAGGGTGAAAACCGAATACAGAATCGGGCTTCCATGCTGAACTATTATCCCGCGAAGCATTATGCAGTCTAGGGCAAGCCAGAGTATCCACGTGGCGAAACTTTGCTTAACCGTTCCGTTAAGTATTCCGAAGATAAGGAAAATGTAGGGCACGAGGCCCGTAAGTACGATAAATGGTTCAAGTATGCTCATTTCGTTTGGTTTTTTAAGGGTGACCAGAAAAGACAGACGACCTTCTGTGGTCACCCTTAAAAGATGTCAAAAAAACGCATTTGTGCAGATACTACAATAACATTAAAATAAGTCAAATTTATGAGGGAAGAATTCTTGACCGAACTCGAAACTATGGGCGAACTTTGCTTTTACGTTTGCTGTCGATGATTTAGCTGGGAAAATAAAGAGAACAAGGAATACTTGGATTATTGACGTATAGGCTATTTATGTTATATAATATTTTCGATAAGTCTTTGAAAATTTGTTTTTAGGGTTGTTGGTTTGGCTACTTCAGGGCAAGATTCTATTTTCCTTGAGGTGACCAAATCAAGCAACCGGCTACGGCCATAAAACTAAAAACATGAAAAAACTAACGTTATTATTTACTGGCGTGCTTCTTATATGCAGCCAAGCGCTTCATGCGCAATTGTCTTCAGCTTCTGACTCAACGCTTTTACTGAACGGCAAACCATTCATTGGAACAAGAGAGACTATGTTGAGTTATGAGAAAATCAAACTGCGTCAGCCAAACAATGAAAATTTTGCTGTCCTTAACATTGATAACTCAAAAAATCTACCCAATCCTTGGATGGTGCTTTCCAGAATGAAGAATGGGAAATGGAAACAGTTAGGAGCTTTTGCAGGTAATTTAAAGATGGTGTCCGTGACCAAAGATTCATTCAGACCTTTATGTGCGTATGATCGTCCCAAGGATGGTTCGTTGATCACTATGATCATGGTTACCTTTAAGAAGGAAAATGGAGAAGAAGGATCTTTTGGGTTCGAAGAGTGACTAATCAACTATTGAGCCAAACGAAAAGAGTCAAACTTTCGTTTGGCTCTTTTTATGTCTGATCGGTTGAGGACAGAATTCTTACCCCCGAACTCAAGAATATGGGCGAAATACGCCTATACATTCATTTTCGGCAATATATCCTTTAAAAAAAGATAAAATGAAAACCGCTCTTAATAGAGCGGTTTTTTAATTAAGTACTTTTTATTTAACCCGCTCTGCCAGTTTCTTCAGAGACGAGCGATGTTTTTCAACCAACTCCACGTGCTCTGTTACGCTGTGAGCATCCTTGATTGTGTGTTTCCACAAATAAAGATAATACTTTTCGTCAGGCGACGTTTTGAGTAGTTTTTCAGCAAGAACATAGCCGAATACCTCCTTAACAAACTCAATCGGCATCATAGTGTTGATGGCAATTTTATCAATTTGCTCCCATGTAGGCCTAAGCTCCTTAAGTTCTTTCCAGTGCTTGTTGCGTACTTGTTCTTTTGTTTCCCTGTGATTTGGTTGGGACTGCTCGATCGCGTAGACTCTTCCGGGGATAGGGTCTAGTGCAATCATCTGTTTAATAGCCGCTTGCCAAAGCACGCCATCATAGTAGTAATTATTTGCCCAATCTCGGAGATTAGAGTATGTGCCTCCGTTTTTAAAGCGTACTACCATTTCGCGAGCGATCTTATAATCGCAGGTACTTTCCTTGAAATCTTTAGAATATTTGCTTGAATTTGTACCAGAATCCCTTGTATAGGAAAGGAGTGCGGTACAGAATTTCGCAAGGAATTCTATGTCCGATTTCAAAAGGCTTGTTCTTTGGAGTAAATGAAAAATCATTTTATCCGCGTACGATATTAACTTTCCGTAGTCTATCTTTGCCGAGGAGAGCTCTCTTTTGATGAGCTTTTTTAAATCAATAATACTTTCCATGTCCGATTGTTTTTATTTGAGTGAAGAAAATTGTTATGTCATCTCTATCGCCGTAAAGCAGCAGGGAAGACGTAACAAATAACAACCTATGTATGTCAAAAAACGTATCTGTGCTGATACTACAACAATATTCAATTTAGTCAAACGATTTGTGCGCGATAGAGGAGTCGAACCTCTGACCCTCCCCACGTCAAGGGGATGCTCTACCAACTGAGCTAACCGCGCGATACCTGTACTATACCAGAAAGAGCTGTTTAATCAATGGCCGCAAAGCTATTGATTTTTCTTCGCTTTTAATGCATAATATTTCCAAACTTTCCTAACCATTCAGTACACATTCAAAACCTTAAGAGTATGAAAAAGAGACTGCTTATCGTACCGTCGAACGACCCGCTCGTTCGCAGCTATTTCGAACAGACCTATCAGTCTGAGTCGCTGCGCCTGTCGCAAGGACAGGAGCTCGCATTCGTTCCGAGCCCGCAAGGCCTGGAAAATTCCATGTTCTGCGCGCCGCGTTCGGTCTTCGCAAGCGCGTCCTCATTCATGAGGTTTCTTCAGGAAAAAGTTACTGCATTCAGTAACCCTGACGAAGCCACGCTGCTGTGCATCGTTCCGTACGAATGCTCGGGCACCGCGCAGCTTGCTGCCGATTCCTTCAGGAAGCCCTCCTTCGTTCCGGAATTCGCCACCTTCGATCCGAAGCTGGTCACTCCAGTGTACGATTTCGACGAGCATCGTCCGATGGCCGAGGCTAACCCCGCAGGCTACCTGCTGATGTTCAATCCGGATAATCTGGCCAGGACGAACGCGATCATGCTGCGTTCTCAGGCAGCTTAGTTTTTTTCAATCGAACCAACGCAAAACAGGCACCACCAGTGCCTGTTTTTATATTGCAGCTATTCTTATTTACCAGATCGCGATGATTGCTCCCATGGCAAGCATGCATAGGAGGCTGCTGAATGCCTCGAAGAGCCATGCCTTGTACGGCTGCTTCATCCAGATCACTCCGATAGAGCTGGAAGTGACGAGGAAGCCAAGCCAGACGGCGAATCCGCACATGAGGCCGAGTCCGAGGCTCTGGCCGTGGAAGAGGGTGGACGTGGCTGCCAGGACATATACGAATGCGAGGCCGGCGGCGGTGACAACGTTCACGACGTAGTTCCAGAACATCTGGCCAATCATGTCGGAGAACTTCTCGTTTCCGGTAGGCACGATGCTATTGATGCGCATCCAGAGCTTTCCGGCGATGGGGCCGTGCATGAGGAACCCGATGACGAACGCTGCGAGAGCGGCTACGAGCACGGCGAGAATGTTTTGC
>JARIHA010000017.1 GCA_029288475.1 Candidatus Tayloriibacteriota bacterium
AGACCACTTGGATCTCCATAATAGGTATCCAACATATCCAACTCTGCCGCCTTTTTGTTCATCTCTTCCATGAATTTTGTATGCCCATAATAATCCGCAAACACCTCCGCTGCATCATTGCTTGATTCCATAAGAAGTGGATAAAAAAGATCGGAGCTGACCCATTGTTCATTTTCCTTTAGACTGCCGCTGTCACCGTAAGTTGCAACAGCTTCCGCCGTGATTCTTGTCTTTTTTGATAAATTAAGCTGTTTCAGTGCAACTGAAGCGGTCATGAGTTTGGTAAGTGAGGCGATAGGGCGGGCTTCTTCGGGGTGTTTGCTCAGAATCGTTTGTCCTGTTCCTAGATCGGTAACTAAATAAGAGAGAGCGGTTATGTTTTTTGGCAATCTTTGGAAGGGTGCGTTAAAGGTTGCACCGATACTTGTTGTATTGTCTTGGGTATTTCCATGTTTCAGTATTAGGCCAGAGAGCATCTCTACAAGAAAAATGAGAATAAAGCAGGCAGAAATAAAAATGAGGAAGAAACGAAAGCCTTTTTTATCAAATTCGCCATACATAATGTGTTCTCATCATATCATGTTGTGCACAGTTTTTATTTCTATAAGTAGCAGGGAAGAGCTATAATTAACGCTATGAATAATTCAAATCCTTCTAAGTTTGGCTCAGTTTCTTTTCTTGTGGCACTTTTTATCATTGGCTTTGTGGCCGCCGTTGCCCTTTATTGCCAGATGCTTGCAGGACAGAAACCAGTAGTAACAACTGAGGCACCTGTCTCGTCTCCATCGTTGTCTGAACAGCAGAAGCTTACGATTTTAAAAGATCTTTCTTCTACTACGCAGGTTCAGCCTATGTCAGAAAAGCAAAAATTAGACATATTGAAGTCTCTTCATAGTTAGTCGTTTCTCTTTCGTTTATTAACTTAATAAATAAATTCTCATGGTTACAAAATCAGATCTTATTAAGCTTGGAAAAATAATTGCTGTCGCGGTCATTCTCGCGTTTGGGGCTAGCACTATCTTTGTGTTCGCTTCGGGGCAAAATCAACAATATCCACCACCACAGCCAAGTACTAGTCCTTATGACAATAACGGTAATAATTATAATAATAACAACAATAATTATAACAACGGAAACAACAACAATTACAACAATAATGGATATTACAACAATGGAAATGGATTCTTTGGATCAGTGAATGGAACGGTCAATTGGGAAGAGGATTGGAAAAACAGCAATGGCGATACTCGCATGCATTGTTCACTTCATAGCGGAGCAGGATTTTGTGATAATGACAACCACTTCGGCTGCAGCAACGGCAACTCTCTTCTGACCTTTGTGCAGAGCACTAATTTAAATGGCGAATGGACTAATGTATATTACAAGGGTTTCTGCATGAGACAACCACAATAATTTATTGTTCAGGTTGCTCTTTGATTTGGCAGTGTGATAAGGTGAAAATATGAAAAGACTATATAGTAACTTAATTATTATTCTCGTAGCTTCAGTCGTTTCGGTCAGTGCGGTTTTTGTCGGACTTTACAGCGTGCAGTCACAAAGCGTGAACAGTGTGAATCAAAAAGTAGCGGGCATTGAAGATCAGGTCAACCAGCTCAATGGCCAAGTGAAAAAAGTTGATCAGGCCCAACAGTCAATCGCTCAGTCTGTTGCTTCTTCTCCGCTTTTACCTATGACCGGCGGTACTTCGAGTGAGAGTGCGGTTTCAAATTCTTCTTCGCAAAAAACGGTGGCAAAAACAACAGCCTCCGCAAACACAGCTCCGATACAGGCGCAAAACGATCAGATTACTGCCGTGGTTCAAAAAGCTTCTCCCGCAGTAGTTTCTATCGTCATCTCAAAGAATGTTCCGCAATATAGTGTTGGTTATCAAAATCCTTTCAATAACCCGCTTTTTAATAGTTTAGGATTGGGCCTACCTGTTTACCAGGATAATGGTACCCAGTATCAGGAGGTAGGGGCGGCGAGTGGTTTCATTATTACTCCTCAGGGATATATTTTGACTAACGATCATGTGGTAGCTGATACGAGTGCAGACTATAACGTTACGCTTTCGGACGGGAGGAAGTTCCCTGCACAGGTGATATATCGCGATCCAACAGTAGATATGGCGGTGGTAAAAATAGATGCAACCAATCTGCCTTTCATATTGCTCGGTGATTCATCAAATATTCAATTGGGTGAGACGGTTATCGCCATAGGAAATGCTTTGGGGCAGTACAGCAATACAGTATCGGTGGGAATTGTTTCGGGGCTTAACAGAGATATTACAGCCCAGACTGACACTGGCGATCAGGAGAATCTTACTGGCGCAATCCAAACTGATGCCGCTATTAATCCAGGAGATTCTGGAGGACCGCTTCTTGACCTTACCGGCCAAATTATTGGTATAAACGTTGCTACAGTGGTGGGTTCAAACAATATAAGTTTTGCATTACCAATTAATCAAGTGAAAAGTATTTTGGCTAAGAGTGGAAATGCCACTACTACAGGCACTACGTCTTCACAGTAATGAGGATAAATAAAAAAACCGCTCCCGAAGGAGCGGTTTTTTATCGAATGTTATACACGCTTTACGTTTACAGCATTCATTCCCTTTGGAGATTCTTCTGTGTCGAAAGATACAGAATCACCTTCATGAAGGTCAGAGAATTGAACTCCAACAAGCGAGTTGCTGTGGAAGAAGATGTCTTTTCCAAGGCTGCTTGATGAAATAAATCCAAATCCCTTCTCAGTCAATTTCTTGATTGTTCCAGTCATTTATTTGATCTTATTGATAATTTACAAATAAAGTATGTTTGAGAAAATCGACTCTTTTCGAACCATAGCTCTTTTGTGCTTTAAGCCTAACAGGTAAAGACCTTTTGGTCAATAGGATGTATAATTATCTTATGAAGGCCATCATTGAGGTCAGGCATTTGGTTAAAAAATTCAAGAAGGCCATAGCGGTCAACGATCTTAGTTTTGACGTGGAAGAGGGTACTATTACTGGGCTTCTTGGGCCAAATGGCGCTGGAAAAACTACTACCATCCAGATGCTTCTCGATCTCATTACTCCCACAAGTGGCTCTATTAAGCTCTTTGGCCTTGATATGGCTACTCATAGGGAAGAAATACTCAATCAAGTAAATTTCTCATCGCCCTACGTTTCCTTACCGGGCAATCTTAAGGTTCGGGAGAATCTCTATACTTTTGCACGGTTATACGGGGTCAAAGACATCAAGGGAAAGATCAATGAACTGGTTGATTACTTTGATATTCGCGATCTTCTTCCCAAGATGACCTCGACGCTTTCGACAGGTCAGTTGACGCGGCTCAATCTTACAAAAGCCATGCTCAATGATCCAAAAGTCCTTCTTCTTGATGAGCCGACTTCATCGCTTGATCCTGATATTGCTGATCGTACTCGAAAACTCCTTAAACGCATTCAGAAAGAGCGGGGGATAACGATCTTATATACTTCGCATAATATGGAAGAGATAGAGGAGTTGTGCGATCGGGTGATCTTTATTCAAAAAGGAAAATTTCGCGATGATGGTGTGCCTTCTGAACTGATAAAGAAATACGGACATACGGATCTGAATGAAGTATTCTTGCAGATTGCCCGCGAAGGAGGTGAAATTAATTCTAATTCTTGATCTTATGAAATGGTATCGAATCAAAGCATTAATCATCCGCCATCTTTATCTCTATCCCCGCAGTTTCCCGCGCATCATGGACGTGCTCTTCTGGCCGGTGCTCGAGCTCCTCGTATGGGGTTTTCTTTCCGCTTATTTGGAAAAGCTCAATCTGGAGAATATCAACTTGGTGAGCATATTGCTCGGTGCAATTATTTTTTGGACATTTCTCAATCGCTCACAGGAGGCAGTGACCGTGGCTTTTCTTGAAGATGTGTGGGAGAAGAATCTTCTCAATCTTTTTGTTACACCGATCAGGATCAGCGAGTTTCTTTTTTCTACGGTAATTCTTGGACTGGTGCGCATTGTCACTGCCGGGGCGATACTTGGAGTCATTGCCCTGGTGCTCTATCATTTCAGTATATTCCAGTTTGGTATTTATACGGTGCCGTTCATTCTAAGCCTCCTTTTATTCGGATGGATTCTTGGACTTTTTATTACGGCCGTCATTCTCCGTTTTGGAACTTCCGCACAAGTGCTTGCCTTCGGCTTTATTTTTCTTATCCAGCCGTTTAGCGCGGTGTTCTATCCTGTGTCAGCTTTACCTGTGGCAGTGCAGGGGATTGCGTATCTCTTGCCTTCTACATATGTCTTTGAAGGAATGCGTGCGGTGATTGCCACTGGTACGCTTCCGCTCAATTATTTGGCATTCTCATTTGGTATCAACGCAATGTATCTGATCATTGTGTTGTTCTTTTTCTATGCTATGTTCCGTAAGGTTAAGGAGAGAGGGTTGTTGTTGAAGTTGGATTAGCGCAAAATTGTCTCTATGGATCAATCTCAATCTCCTTTACCAATTGATAACGCCACTTCGAGCGTTTGGAGTTATATTTTTTCAACTTATTTAGTGGCGGTTATTGTCTATGTTTGTTTGAGCGTTCTGCTTCTGTATTTCTTTTTGAACCAAATTAGTATCATTGTGGTTGTTTTAATAGGGTCCTACGGCTACTCATTTATTTATCGAAAGATAAAGGGACAATTTACTCAGGAGTTTGGACAGTCGATTGGTTTTACGTATGAAAAGTCGATTGGGCTAGAGAGTGTTTCAGGAAAGCTTTTTGCGGTCGGACATAGTCAGTCTGTCTTCGATGTATTGAGTGGAGTGTATCACGATACTGCGATGCGTATTTTTAGCTTTCAGTTCACTGTCGGCTACGGTAGGGATTCTCATACGTATTGCTATACCGTTACTGAGGCGACGCTTGCAGGCAATGTGCCTGATATTTTTCTCTATTCCAAAGAGCATCAAGGCATCTCAGTTGATTTTCTTGCAGGAAACGAGACCGTAGAATTGGAAGGTGATTTTAATGCATATTTTAAATTACGCGTGCCAAAGGGATACGAGCAGGAGGCGTATCAGATCTTTACTCCTGATGTAATGGCGAGCTTGATTGATAAAGCGCGGGGAGTGAGCTTTGAATTTGTGGGGAACAAGTTGTATATCTATGCAACAAAGGTGATTTTAAAAAGGGAAGAGATGCAGGAGATGTTTGATCTGTCGCAGTTTTTGGTCGGGTTGTTTAGGAAGAATGTGGGGGAGGTGACGGGATAATATCTCTGTTGTTAAAAAAACAGTCTACAAGTTTATAATAAGCGATATGATATTCTCAGGGTTAATCAACTAACTTTAAGTAAAGAATTTTTTGTTCAAGGAGTTCTATAAGGCAAAAGGCAATATGTTGACAATAGCTTTAATATAAGACATAATCC
>JARIHA010000121.1 GCA_029288475.1 Candidatus Tayloriibacteriota bacterium
GTGCCGAGTGCTGTACAAGCACAGGTAACAACCTCTCAGACATCAGATACAGCCTCAAATGCTGATCTTTTAGCTTTGATTCGTTCGTTGCAAGCTCAGATTGCATCTTTGCAGTCACAAAATGGAGTTCAGTCAACACCAGCTTGTTATATTTTTAATCGGAACCTAAGCGTAGGAAGCGGTGGAGCGGATGTCGCGGCCTTAAATACCGCTCTTCAGAATGCAGGGATTACTTCCAACGCATCTGGAGATAGTTTTACTGAAGATACAGCTGCGGCTGTGGTTCAGTATCAGACTAAGTATGGAATCAATCCAATTTCAGGTTTTGTAGGGCCTAAAACTCGTGCTCAATTAAACTCAATGTGTACTACAGGGCTTAATACCGCTTCTAATACAATTCAAGCGACACAGACAACTCCTGTTCCCACTCAAATGACCCAGACTACAGGTATCCCTGTTCCAGTTCTTGGGATTACTTCAAGTGGATCAACAGTTACTGTAAGTGTTCAAAATAGTGCTGGAGTATCTATGGATCAAGTAAATCAGGATTATCTCGACAATCTTGATCGTACTCCAGACGCGCAGGGTGCGCAGTATTGGTCTCGTTATCCATCAAATGATCAGGTGGTAGCAGGGATAAAACAAAGCACAGAGTTTGGAACAAAATACCAGATGAAGAATCTATTTCAATCAATAGTTGGACGTGCTCCAATTGCTGGGGAAATTAATGCTCTCTATGTAAAGGACTATACTGCTAATGGTGCTGTAGATATGGATAAGGTCCGATCTGACCTCACTGCATTGGCTGGAAATTCAACTCAATCAATGACAGCGGCGGTAAATCAGATTTATTTAAATGATTTTGCCCGAGCGGGAGAATCACAGGGTCTTAGTTATTGGGTAGCAAAAATAGCTGGAGGTGAATCTGTTTCTGCTGTTGAGGCAGAAATGATGCAGACTCCTGAATTCAAGGCTCGACTAGCCGCTATTGACGCTATCTACGTAAAAGACTTAGGACGTTCAGCAGATTCACAAGGAGAATTGTTCTGGGCAAAATCAGGTTTGGATTTGGCTGGAATCGAAGCTGGAATAAAGGCGAGTGGAGAATTTGCTAATAAAGGAAATGTTTCTCAGCCTAAAACTCAGCCTTCACAGCCAGCTCTTCCTCCCATCCCAGTAACCAATCCTAATAATTCTACTGATAACTCTGCGACAACTGTTACAACCCAGTCTAAAGCTGATTTTATAAAGCAGTTGTATCTTTCTTATCTTCATCGATCACCTTCAGATTCTGAAGTGGCTTATTGGGTAAATAACCCTGGATCAAATGATTCTATCTCTTTGATTGTAAGAACGGGCGTAGAAGCATCAACCAAAGGAAAAATTGCCGATCTTATTTCACAGACTCTCAAGAGAAAAGCAACAAACGACGAAATCAATAAGTACTACGATCTAGTTGTAAAATCTAATTATAATCTTGATGCAGTAAGAGCGGCGATAACTTCTTCTGCTACGCAACAACCAGTGCCACCTGCACCAGCGGCAGGGACTACTGTCGGTCAGTCAGCGCAAACAAGCGCAGTATTGAATAGTATTCAATCTATTTTGAATCAACTTCAATCAGCAAACGCAAGCCACTAGGACATATATTTCTTCGATAAAAACCACTTGCTCATGCAAGTGGTTTTTATATGGCTTATTTCGTTTGACATTCCTTCGACTTTTGCTATTATTGTAGTTATCGCATTTTTTGCGTTTTTTTGATTGTATCTCTTGATTTTTTCATACTCAAGGGCGAAATCAGAGCATTATTAGCGTCTTAATTAATTTTACTTGTCAGTAGTCAGCCAAATTCTCGCGCGTTGACTGTTGATTGGTAACAAAAAAATATATGGCAGAAGCATTTGATAGATCAAAGCCCCATGTAAACGTAGGTACAATTGGCCACGTTGACCATGGAAAGACCACTTTGACTGCTGCAATTACAACAGTTCAGGCAAAGAAAGGTCTCGCAAAGGTTATTAGCTACGATCAGGTTGCGAAAGCATCTGAGAACCAGGGACGTCGTGATCCTTCAAAGATCATTACGATCGCTATTTCTCACGTTGAATACTCAACAGAAAACAGACATTACGCTCACGTGGACTGTCCAGGACACGCTGACTACGTAAAGAACATGATTACTGGTGCCGCTCAGATGGACGGTGCTATTCTCGTGGTGTCAGCAGTAGACGGACCAATGCCTCAGACTCGAGAGCATATTCTTCTTGCATACCAGGTTGGTGTGCCAAAGATTGTAGTTTTTCTTAACAAGTGTGACATGGTTCCTGAAACCGACCTTCTTGACCTTGTTGAAGAAGAAGTACGAGATCTTCTTACAAAGAATCATTTTGACGGTAAAGCGGCTCCGGTTATCCGAGGATCAGCTCTAAAGGCTCTCGAAGGAGACCCAGTTTATGTTGCAAAGATAAAAGAACTCATGAATGCTCTTGATACATTCATCCCAACGCCAGTTCGTGAGGTAGATAAGCCTTTCCTCATGCCTATCGAAGACATCTTCTCAATCGAAGGCCGCGGTACAGTTGTTACCGGTCGTATCGAACGCGGAGTTGTTAAGGTTGGTGAAGATATCGAAATCGTCGGTATCAAAGACACTTCAAAGACAACCGTCACTGGT